>JBJEUC010000135.1:0-4395 GCA_051883635.1 Candidatus Fimadaptatus sp. | reverse complement strand
CCGCTTATCACGATAGACCCCTATGTGAGCATATGGAGCTGCTCGGATCTGCTCAATGACGACAACACCCGCCTGTGGTTCGGCATGGAGAAGCCCATCCACGGCGTAATGCATATTGACGGCGAGCATCTGCGCTTCATGGGCGCGGGCGACGCGCGCTACGGCACGCCGCTGCGCTGCCTGCCGCAGAAGTCGGTGGAGCTGGAGCCGCTGGTCACGCGCTATGTGTTCGAGAACAGCCGCGTGCGCCTGACGCTCTCATTTTGGAGCCCGGCGATAATCACCGACGTGCAGCTGATGAGCACGCCCTGCTCCTTCATAGACTACGAGGTCAAGGTGCTGGACGGCCGCGGCCACGACATATCGATAGAGCTGTACGTGGGCAGCGCCATGTGCGGTCATGACGACGGCGACGTGACCGGCGAAACGCTGGACTGCGAGGGCTATTCAGTGGCGCGCTTCGGCAAGCGGCATCAGCGCCCGCTGCACGAGCGCGGCGACGACATAGACATCGACTGGGGCAGCTTCTTCCTGGCGGGCCGCTTTGCGCGCTATTCGGAGCGCGGCGTGGCCTATGATTACGACTTTGCCAAGCGCTGCCCCGACGCCGAGACCGCCCGCGAGTTTGAGGGCAAGAGCCTTCTGTCGCTCTACCGCCTGCCGCAGGGCTTTGACGGCGAGATAAAGGTGTACGACGTGTTCGCCTGCGACGACGGCTTCAGCCTCATGGTGCTGGGCGACGCGCTCAAGGGCGTGTGGACGGAGCGCTTCGACAGCATTTACACCGCGATAGACTACTTCTACAAGCACCATGACGAGCTGTATGCCCGCACGCTTAAGTGGCAGCAGCGCCTGCTGGACGACGCGCGGCCCTTCGGCGAGGACTACGTAAGGCTGATATCGGGCGCGTACCGGCAGGTGCTGGCGGCGCACAAGGCCGTGCGCAGGCCGGACGGCGAGCTGCTCTACATGAGCAAGGAGTGCCGCAGCAACGGCTGCATAAACACCGTGGACGTGAGCTATCCCTCCATGCCGCTGATGCTGTGCTACAACCCGGAGCTGGTGCGCGGGCTCATGACCGGCATATTCGAGTTCGCCTCGCTGCCGTGCTGGCCGCACGACTTCGCCCCGCACGACCTGGGCCAGTATCCCATAGCCAACGGCCAGGTGTACGGCCTGGACAACGACAGGCTGAAGGGGCAGCCTTTTGCCTGGCTGGAGCTGTACCGTCGCAGCGACGACGTGTATGACTTTAAGTATCAGATGCCCGTTGAGGAGTGCGGCAACATGATACTGATGGCCTACGCCTACGCCCGCGCCGAGGGCGGCGAGCGCTCCCGTGCGTATATCGAAAAGTACATGCCCATGCTCCGCAAGTGGGCCCAGTACCTCCTTTACAAGGGCGTCGATCTGGATACGCAGCTTTGTACCGACGACTTTGCCGGGCATCTGGGCCGCAACGTGAACCTGGCGATAAAGGCCTGCGAGGCGCTCTACGCCATGGGCGAAATGACCGGCGAGGACAGCTACCGCGAGGCGGCGCGCAATAGCGCCCGGGAGCTCACGCGCCTGGCCGCGAACGACTCCGGCATGATGCTGTGCCTGGACAAGCCGGACAGCTGGAGCCTCAAGTACAACATGGTCTGGGACGTAGTGGCGGGCTTTGCGCTCTTTGACGAGGAGGTGCGCGCCCGGGAGGTGGCCACCTACGCCGCGCGCGCCAACAGCTTCGGCGTGCCGCTGGACAGCCGCCGGGGCTTCACCAAGTCGGACTGGATGCTGTGGGCCGGCGCGCTGGACGATACCGACGCAAGCACCCGCCGCATGGCGGCGCTGCTGTGCGCGTTCCTGGACAACACGCGCAACCGCGTGCCCATGACCGACTGGTTCGAGACGGAGACGGCCGTGTGCTGCGAGTTCCGCCACCGCACCGTGCAGGGCGGACTGTGGATGCCGGTGCTCAAGCGCATGTGGAATAGTTAACAGGGGCGGGCCGGGAGCGCGCAGGCGGTTCCGGCCCCGCCTTTTGATACGGGGAGGAATAGCATGGCAAGACCTTCTGAGCGGCAGCTGGAATGGGCCGACATGGAAGTGGGCGTTATCATCCATCACCTGATGGACATATACAACCCGGAATACAAGGGCTACAAGACTGCGGGCGTGCGCGCGCACATGCCGCCCGGCATATTCGCGCCCATGCAGCTGGACACGGACCAGTGGATAGCCGCAGCCAGGGCGGCGGGCGCGAAGTACGCCGTGCTGGTGGCCAACCACTGCACCGGCTTTTCGCTGTGGCCCACGCGCGTAAACGATTACAGCATCGCCGGCTCGCCCTGGAAGGGCGGCAAGGGCGACATAGTGGGCGACTTCGTGGCCTCGTGCAAAAAGTACGGGCTCAGGCCGGGGCTCTACTACTCGACCGGCTGCAACGGCTATTACGGCATAGACGACTCCGTGGCGCGGCCCGGCATGCCCGGCTACGCCGAGTACGTAAAGTGCGTGGAGGCGCAGCTGACCGAGCTGTGGACCTGGTACGGCGACATGTTCGAGATATGGTTCGACGGCGGCACCATACCCAAAGAGCAGGGCGGCCCCGACGCGGCCGGACTGCTCGAGTGCTATCAGCCGAACGCGATATGCTTTCAGGGGCCGGTGGGCCACAGGCACAACGTGCGCTGGGTGGGCAACGAGCGCGGGCTGGCGCCCGAAAACTGCTGGGCGGCCACCAACAACGTCGAGGCGGCCTTCGACGGCTCCTTCGACGTGGAGGCGGCGGGCGTGGGCGACCCGGACGGCAAGTACTGGTGGCCGGCCGAAAACGACATGGGCAACCGGCGGCAGGACGCCTTCGGGGGCGGCTGGGGCTGGCGCGAGGGCGAGCGCGACAAGGTCTACACGCCCGAGGAGCTGCTCGACTGCTACGTGCGCAGCGTAGGGCGCAACGCCAATCTGCTGATAGGCATGGCCATAAACCGCGACGGCATATTCGAGGACGCGGCGCAGTTCGAGAGCTTCGGCGCGCTAATCCAAAGGACGTTCGGCACGCCCCGGGCGCAGACCGCGGGCACGGGCTGGCGGCTGGAGCTGGCCCTCCCGGACGAGCAGTTCGACTACGTGGTGATACAGGAGGACATCACCTGCGGCCATACGGTGCGCGGCTTCAGCGTGGAGCTGGACGGGCGCGAGCTGTACGCGGCCGAGTGCATTGGCCATAAGCGCATCATCCCCACCGGCGGTGCGCGCGGCGCCAGGCTCACACTCAGCATAACGCGCGCGGTGGCCGAGCCGACCATACGCTCGCTGGCGGTGTACTGATATGGCCGGGTTCGATATGGGCAGCGCGTGGCACTGGGCGCGCGAGCTGCACGAAAGGGCGATAGGCCCGGGCGCGCGCGTGATCGACGCCACGCTGGGCGGCGGCGGGGATACTCAGGCCCTGTGCGAGCTGGTGGGCGCGGAGGGCCGGGTGTACGGCTTCGACATCCAGCCGGACGCTGTCCGGCGCACGCGCGCGCGGCTCGATGAGGCCGGCCTTGCCGGGCGGGCGGAGCTGATATGCGCCTCCCACGCGCGCATGGAGGAATACGTGCATGAGCCGGTGGACGCGGTGCTGTTCAACCTGGGCTGGCTGCCGGGCGGCGACAAGTCGGTCACCACGCTCACAGCCAGCACGCTCAGCGCCGTGAACGCCGCGCTCAGGCTGCTCAGGCCCGGCGGCCTGCTCACGATATGCGTCTACCCCGGCCACGCCGAGGGCGCGCGCGAGCTGGAGGCGCTGCTCGACTGGGCGGCGCAGCTGGACGGGCGCGCGTATCAGGCCACGGCGCGGCGCTACCTCAACCAGCCCGCCAACACCCCGGTGCTGTTGGCGGTCACGCGGATAAGATGACCCTCACTTCCAGGGCCCCTGCGCACGCTGTATGCAGCTGCGCGGGGGCTTTGTTGGCGGGAGGGGAGGGGTGGGGTCGTCGGTGCGCTCAAGTATGTAGTCGGTAGATGTGCCGAATATGTCGGCAAGCTGAATAAGTATGTCGGTGGGCGGGTCGCGGTAGCCCTGCTCATAGCGGCAGTATTGGGGCTGCGTAAGCCTGAGCATGGCTGCCAGCTGCCGTTGCGTCATGTCGTTATCCTCTCTAAGGTCGCGTATTCTCCGATAATAAGGCATAAAACCACCTGCTGATATCTGATTGGATATATTGACTTTATCATGCGCAGGGGCTATAATATGTATGTGATATCCAAACAGATATCAACAGCAAGTGAGTTGCAAAAGAAGGGGGAGGGAGCACATGGCGGGGGTTAATCTGACTGAGACCAGGACCATACAGGTGGCGAATGATCCCAAACTTATCAATGAGGTGAACAGGGGATACGGCAGATTCTTCTGGAATGTCA
>JBJEUC010000134.1:0-4440 GCA_051883635.1 Candidatus Fimadaptatus sp. | reverse complement strand
CCACTCCCGAGCCCA
The DNA here is from genome assembly GCA_051883635.1 of Candidatus Fimadaptatus sp. GTDB lineage: Bacteria > Bacillota > Clostridia > Christensenellales > Aristaeellaceae > Fimadaptatus. The sequence goes on along the minus strand of JBJEUC010000134.1, from coordinate 4,425 downwards.
CCGAGGAGCCCACCCCCGAGCCCACTGAGGAGCCCACTCCCGAGCCTACCGAGGTGCCCACTCCCGAGCCCACCGAGGAGCCCACTCCCGAGCCCACCGAGGAGCCCACCGAGGTGCCCACTCCCGAACCCACCGAGGAGCCTACTCCTGAGCCCACCGAAGTGCCCACTCCCGAGCCCACCGAAGTGCCCGCCGTGCTTGTGGCTGCCATCGGCGACACCGGGCTGAGCATCGTCGCCGCGCCCTCCGTCGCGGAGGGGCTGATGACCGCCGCCGAGCTCAGCGGGCAGCTGCTGGCCATGGGCTATGCCCAGGAGGACATCGACGCGGCGCTCACCGCGCTTATGCCCGCCGAGGCCTCCACCTTTGACTGGACGCTCTACACGCTGGCGCAGACCGACGCGGAGGGCATGACCGTGATAGAGCAGAGCGCCTACGACGCCCTGCTGGCGTCCGGCGTCGAGCCGGAGTTCGCCGTGGGCGCCGTCCCGACCGCCGAGCCGGTCGCGACTGACGCGCCCGCAACTGACGCGCCTGTGACCGACGCGCCCGCGACCGAAGTGCCCGCAACTGACGCGCCTGTGACCGACGTGCCCGCAACTGACGCGCCTGTGACCGACGCTCCCGCGACCGACGTGCCTGTGACCGATGCGCCCGCGACTGATGCGCCTGCGACCGACGCTCCCGCGACCGACGTGCCTGTGACCAACGCGCCCACGACCGACGCGCCCGCTGCGACCGCTGTCGCCATCGACGACGTGCCCGCTGTCGAGGTCTTGCCCGCGATAGCCGACGGCGCGACCCTCGGCGTGCTGCTGCTGCCCGAGGATATCGAGGGCGCGCAGCCCATAGGCACGCTCTCCGCCTACCTGCTGGCCAACGGCTACACTGCCGACGAGGCCATCGACCTGGTCGAGCAGGCCACCGCCGCCAAAGCCACCTGCTTCGTGCCGTTCAGCCCGGCCGCCGACGGCTCCACGATAGTGGACGAGGCCGTGTTGCCCGCGCTGGAGCTGGCCGGCATAAAGGGCCTGGTAGCGGGCGATGTGGTCACGCTGGCGTCGCTGAGCGCCACTGCGACCAAGGCCCCGACTGAGGCTCCCACGGCTGCCGCGACCGAGGAGCCCACCGATGAGCCCACAGCCGCCCCGACCGAGGAACCCACGGCCGCTCCGACTGAGGAGCCCACGCTCATACCCACCGAGGAGCCGACCGAAGCTCCCACCGAAGCTCCCACTGAGGAGCCCACCGAGCAGCCCACCGAAGCTCCCACCGAGGCCCCCGCGGCTTCCGGGCTGGGCATGGGCGGTTACTTTGCGATAGCCGCCGTGCTCATAGTGATAGGCGTGGCGCTGTTCCTGTGGAGCAGGAAGCGCAAGAGCTGACTAAACGCTAAACGAGGCGCGCACTGATGTGCGCGCCTCGACTTTTGACGGGAGGACAACAGCATGAACAGCGACAGGGTATTTCTCGCCTACTGCAACACCGGCGCGCTGGCCAACGTCACGCGCACCCAGGCCCGCCGCCTCACCCACCTGAACATAGCCTTCGGCATAGTAAAGGACGACCTCATCGACATAGAGCAGGTGCGTGCCCACGCCTTCTACATCCGCAGGCTGCGCGACTACAATCCCGACCTGGTGATATCGCTCTCCACCGGCGGAGGCGGCCGCGGCGGTCACGGCAGCGCCACCCGCCCGGAGCACATCGAAGCGTTCGTGCGCTCCACCCTGGACGCCGTGCGCGAGCTGGAGCTGGACGGCATCGACTGCGACTGGGAGTTCCCCTGCAACACCGGCGACCTGGCCGAGCGCGCGCAGCATGTGGAGCTGATACGCCGGTACCGCGCCGGGCTGGACGCCTATGCCGCCGAGCGCGGCCGCCGCGCCTGGCTCACGATAGCCGCCGCCTGCTGGGACAGGTACCTGGAGCACACCGACGTTGCCGCCTGCGCGCCCTATCTTGACTTCATAAACCTCATGACCTACGACATACGCGACTGCGCCTGGGCGGAGAACTGGACCGGCCACCACTCCAACCTGCGCACCCCCGCCGAGGCGCGCTATCCCGACAGCGTCGAGCTGACCGTGCAGAAGTTCCACGCGCTGGGCATACCGCTTGACAAGCTGGTGATAGGCTCGGCGTTCTACTCGCGGCGCTGGGACAACGTGCCCGACGTGAACCACGGCTACAACCAGCGCGTGGATTCGCCCTGCGTGTACGGCCCCTCGTATACGGCCATCAGCCTGATATACGAGCGCGACCCCGAATACGTCAAGTACTGGGACGAATCGGCGCAGGCGGCCTGGCTGTTCAACGGCAGCAGCTTCATCACCTACGACGACCCGCGCTCCATGCGGGCCAAGGCGCGCTACGTAAAGGAGTCCGGCGTGCGCGGCATAATGTACTGGTGCCACGATTCCGACGATACCGGCATACTCTTTAGCGCGATATACGACGAGCTGTTCAGCTGAATGGCGGGCGCAATGCTGCCTGGGAAGCACATGCTTTCTTGAGCGGTTCAAGGCCATTGCGGCTTCCGCACACGGACATACGCAGGGTTCCGTCCGCCAGCCCGCCCCCACCTGCTTTGACAGGCAAACGCCCCGCGCAGCCACAACGGCCGCGCGATACGTAATGATGCCGGGGAAGCACATGCGGGCTTGAGTACTTCGCGGCCCTCGCAGCTTCCGCGCCCACGCCTCGCAATGTTCCGGCCGCCTGCCAGCCCAACCCCGCTTTCCAAGCCAACGCCCCGCGCAGCCACATCAGCCGCGCGGGGCGCATTTATATTGTGGAAGCACATCTGGCTTGAGCAGACCGATGTCATTGCGAGCTTCCGAGCACGGACACCCGCATGGTTCCGCCTGCCAACCAACGCAACCCGCTTTGCCAATCAAAAAACCCCGCGCAGCCACATCAGCCGCGCGGGGCGCAATAACAGTACATCCGTAAGACCCGTCCGGCGCAGACCGGCTCCATCCCCCGTGGATCAGTTGCGCAGGCTGTGGATGGGCGCGGGGATGCGGCCGCCGCGCGCTATGAACTCCTCTGCGGATTCGCGATGCACGTCTATCACCGGGGCCCAGCCCAGCAGGCCGCCGAACTCGACCCGGTCGCCCACCTTCTTGCCGGGCGCAGGTATAAGACGCACGGCGGTGGTCTTGTTGTTTATCATGCCTATGGCCGCCTCGTCCGCGATTATGGCCGCGATGGTGGCGGCGGAGGTGTCGCCCGGGACCGCTATCATGTCCAGTCCCACCGAGCATACGCAGGTCATGGCCTCCAGCTTTTCCAGCGTGAGCGTGCCCAGCTGCGCCGCGTCTATCATGCCAATGTCCTCGGATACGGGTATGAATGCGCCGGAAAGGCCGCCCACGTGCGAGGAGGCCATGGTGCCGCCCTTCTTGACCGCGTCGTTGAGCAGCGCCAGCGCCGCTGTCGTGCCGTGAGTGCCGCAGCGCTCCAGGCCCATCTCCTCCAGTATATGCGCCACCGAGTCGCCCGCCGAGGGCGTGGGCGCCAGCGACAGGTCGACTATGCCGAAGGGCACGTCCAGCCTGCGGGAGGCCTCCTGCGCCACCAGCTGGCCCATGCGGGTTATCTGGAAGGCGGTGCGCTTGATGGTCTCGGCCACCACGTCAAAGGAAGCGCCCTTTACGCTTTCGAGCGCGCGCTTTACCACGCCGGGGCCGCTTACGCCCACGTTTATCACGCAGTCGCCCTCGCCCGGGCCGTGGAAGGCGCCGGCCATGAAGGGGTTGTCCTCAACGGCGTTGGCGAATATAACCAGCTTGGCGCAGGCCAGGCCGCCCTGGTCGGCGGTGCGCTCGGCGCAGAGCTTTACGGCCTTGCCGCACAGCGCTACCGCGTCCATGTCTATGCCGGCCTTGGTGGAGGCCACGTTGATGCTGGAGCACACGCGCTCGGTGGTGGACAGCGCCTCGGGCAGCGACTCAATCAGCCTGCGGTCGGCGTCGGTCATGCCCTTTTGCACCAGCGCGGAATAGCCGCCGATGAAGTTAACGCCTATCTCGCGCGCCGCGTCGTCCATGGCGCGTATGAGCGGCAGCGGATCGCCGCAGGATGCGCTTATCATCGAAATGGGCGTGACCGAAACGCGCTTGTTGACTATCGGTATGCCCAGCTCGGCCTCTATCTGCTCGCCCACGTGCACCAGGTTGCCCGCGCGCTGGCATATGCGGTCGTACAGGCGCGTGCGCAGCTTCTGGGCGTCGTCGCAGATTATGTCAAACAGCGATATGCCCATGGTTATGGTGCGTATATCCAGCTTCTGTTCCCGTATCATGGATACGGTTGAAAGTATCTCTCCCGTGTTCAGCATGGCTTAACTCCTTTTACACCCTGTGCATGGCGTCGAATATCTCCTTGCGCTGCATGCGTATCTCAACGCCCAGCTTTTCG
>JBJEUC010000133.1:0-4485 GCA_051883635.1 Candidatus Fimadaptatus sp. | reverse complement strand
CTCATCGCGAAGGCTATCCGGAAATCGGCCTGTACTGGGAGAAGGCTGCTTACGAGGAAGCTGAGCATGCTGCAAAGTTTGCTGAGCTGCTGGGCGAGGTCGTTACCGACTCCACCAAGAAGAACCTCGAGATGCGCGTAGACGCCGAGAACGGCGCCACCGCCGGCAAGACCGACCTGGCCAAGCTGGCCAAGGAGCTGGGCCTGGACGCCATCCATGACACCGTGCACGAGATGGCCCGCGACGAGGCCCGCCACGGCAAGGCGTTCGAGGGGCTGCTGAAGAGGTACTTCGGCTGATAACTTACAATTGGTTTTACGGGCGGTTCCGGATTCGGAGCCGCCATTTTTCTGTTTATTCTCGCTCTCCTTGCATTCGCAGCCAAATGCCTTTTGAGGAGGAATCCCATCATGAAACTGGAAACATCGTGCGGGGCGGTGGTCTATACCCGGCGCGACGGTCAAATACTGTTCGTCATTGTGCTGGAGGAACACTCCGGCGCGTACAGCTTTCCCAAGGGCCATATGGAGGGTGACGAGACGGAGCTGGAGACCGCGCGCCGCGAGGTGTTTGAGGAGACCGGTCTGCGGCCGGTTTTCCGGGAGGGCTTCAGGGAAACGGATGAATACGACCTGCATGAAAAGCCCGGCACGCGAAAGCGCGTGGTGTATTTCCTGGCGGAATGCGGCGATGAGCTGCTGACGCCCCGCCCGGGAGAGATACGGAGGATATCGCTCTTGCCCTACGAGCAGGCGCTGCAGTGCTTTGAATATGAAGGCACACGGCGCGTACTGAACGCCGCGTATCAGTTCATAACGCGGAGCGAACCTGTGCGGCGGCGGTGATGCGGTGCGTGCGGGCCCGCCCCGGCGCGGAGCTGGAAGGCAATGCTGCCCAAATGACTTGCAATGGCAGGCCAGTCCCGCAGGGCCGCGCTCCGCTTTTCCCTCCCACCCCTCGATTGACGCGCGCCGCCGCGTGTAGTATAATTGAATCAACAAATGAGAAGGATGTGTTTCAATGAAAAAGGCGGCAGCTTTGCTCCTTGCGCTTGCCATGCTGTTTGCGTGCGCGGCTGCGGGGGCGCGGGAGGAAAAGACCAGCGGCTCTTTCTTTGGCACGGCCGGGAGCACGCCCGCGCCTGAGGCGGCGCAGGAGAAGGGCAGCAGCTTCTCCGTGACCGACAAGTCGTCCGGCCCTGCGGCGGAGCAGGAGAAGGGCGGCTTCTTTGTGAATGACAAGTCGGCCACTGTCGCAGCGGCGCAGGAGGAAGCGCCCGCTGACGGCGACCCGGTGGCGCAGGAAGCTCCCGCCGACGGCGACCCGGCGACGCAGGAAGCGCCCACGACAGCGCTGGCGGCGGAGGAGTGGCTCTCGCCCTATCAGTATTACTACCAGCAGCTCTCCGACGAGCATAAGGCGGCCTGGGCAAGCGACATCGCCAATGTGCTGGCCTATCCTAACCAGAGCAAGGCGGCAAAGGACATCCGCCAGCAGGCGCTGGCCAGCATGATAAAGGCCGACAATCCGCGCATATTCTGGGTGGACTGGATAGATTCCACCGCCATGCTGCGCTATGATACCGGCAGCACCCCACACTACGAGGGCGTGAAGCTCCCCGGCGACGCGACGCTTGCGGAGTATCAGGCGCTGTTTGCGCAGGGCGTTGAGGACGCCGTGGACGAGATATCGCAAAGTCTCCCCGATGACGCCGACGCCAGGGCCAGGGTGCGGGCGATATATGCCTGGCTGTGCGACAACAACAGCTACAACGACGCGCAGACCAGCAAGCACAAATCGGAGAGCGACCCGGTGGCGTTTGCCTATCTGGCGGCCCATTCCGCTTACAGCGCCATCATCCCCGGGGACGACTTTGAGCCGGTCTGCGACGGCTATGGCGGGGCGTTCAAGGTGCTGTGCGACGAGCTGGGCGTGCCCTGCATATGCGTGTGCGGCAGCATGACCAGCGTTTCGAGCCACATGTGGAATTACGTGCAGCTGGAAAGCGGCGACTGGTATCTGGTGGACGCCACCACCGGCGATGCCTACGATACCGATATGTTCTGCCTGATGAAGGCGTCGGAAGCCAAGAAGTATGAATATACGCCCGATCCGTATCTGTATTCGGGCGTCAGGCCGGACAACGGCTACTCCGAGGGCGCCGCATTTACGGTGCCGGATCTGGCCAAGTGATGGAGCTGAACGCGCGCGATGGCAGGGCCGCATGGCGCTGCCGGGGCGCAGGTGTACGGGGGCCGGACGGTTTCGTCCGGCCCCTGCTCATATGTCCAGGTCACGCAGGTCAGCCCGCTAAATCGGGAGCGATGTTGTGTGCGGTGCATCCGGACGTGTCGGCGGAGAACGCCTGCGGGCACAAGCGCAGCCCGGTTCCGGCAAACGCCCGCCGCTCCCGCAGAGCGGCAGGCGCCCGGCCCGCGCTGACAGTCGCACAGCACACCGATGGAGCATACGGGCCGCAGCTTCTTGCTCAAGCGCTCCCGGCAACGTGCGTTCCGGTATGAAAGCGGTGGGGGAGTGTTCTCCTTCACTGCCAAGCGATATGAAGGCGGCGCGTGGCAATCAGACCAGGCAAATGGCCACAGTCACTACATGCAGTGACTGCGGCCATTTTGTTTAGCCGGGCAAATCGCTGGTTTCCAAGCCCATATTCTGACCAGAGCGGCCCACTCACCGCGAACGCCTCAGCACGACACACCCAGCGCAAGGGCACAGCCAACTCCATCTCGCACACAAGCAAAGCCCGCAGCCCTCTGCAATCAGCATGCAACGGACTGCGGGCTTTCCGACAGTTGAAGCAAACCTCCCATTCCCGCGCCAATCGCCTGCCCGGCGCGCTCACCCTTTCACCGCGAACGCCTCAGCACCGACATGAGCAGCCCCACGCCTGCGCCTATCATCATGAACGGCAGCATCGCGCGCATGGGAATGGCCGACCCCAGTGCGCACACGAGGGCGACCGCGCCCAGTATGCGCGCGTTTATCAGCTGCCCCCGCGCGCCGGTCGCGCGGTAGCAATGGTACATGCCCAGCGCCGGGCCCGCCAGGAAGCCGGGCCATATGTAGGCCATCAGCCGCCAGCCCACCAGCTCGCACGCCAGGAACATGAGCCCGTACACTATCAGCGTGCCGCCCGTTATCAGCGAGCCCGAGCGCGCGGCCGGATGCGCCCGGCCTTCGCGCTCGCAGGACGCACCCAAACCCAGCAGCAGCAGCGGCCACAGCGACAGCAGCGACGCGCCTATCACGCCCAGCACCTTCATCAGCAGCACCAGGCCGATCAGGGCCAGTATCACGCCCTGAGCCAGCGAACCCTTCTTCATTCGTCATGACCTCCGTAGTATAGAGCCGCGCTCATGCGGCGCGCGGACGCCTGTACAGATACAGGCACAGCGCCGCCATGCCCGCGACGCATATCAGCTCCGGCACCAGCGCGTAGCTGCCCATGAAGCAGGTGAAGGCTATCAGCCCCGCGCCCAGCGCGCAGCCCGCCGCCAGCGCCGCCACGTCGCCCGCCGTCCTGTGCCTGCGCCGGGCGAAGAACAGCACCAGCACCGTAAGTATCATCAGCATGCTCAAAAGCTGCGACATGCGCACACCGCCCAGATACAGGCTGTCGGTGCGCATGCCCTCGACTATCGCGCGCTCCGCGCCGTACAGCACCGCGTACCAGCACAGCACGTCGCCCGAATGCGTGTAGCGCCGCCGCGTGGCCATCAGCACCGCAAACACCGCCAGGCACCAGGCCGATTCGTAGAAGAACGTGGCCATGTGCCATTCGCCCAGCGCCTCTATGTATACGCCCGCCGGGAAGAACTGCCACCGCGCGTCGGTTATCAGCGCGCCGTAGGCCTCCTGGTTGAAGAAGTTGCCCCAGCGGCCTATCGCCTGCCCCAGCACCAGCGAGGGCGTGAGCATGTCCATCAGCTTTCCCATGGGCACGTGGCGGCGGCGCGAGAATATGTACGCGCCCAGTATGCCGCCCAGCACCGCGCCGTATATCGCGATGCCGCCCTTGTGTATCATCAGTATGTCCAGGGGCCGGTCGCGGAACATGTCCCAGCTGAACGCCACGTAGTATATGCGCGCGCAGATTATCGCCAGCGGCACTATATAAAAGAAGATATCCAGCATGGTGCCCTCGGGCAGGCCCAGGCGCTTCTGTTCGCGCGCGGCCAGCAGATAGCCTATCAGCACCGCCGCGGCGATAAGCACTCCATACCAGTTCACGGTAAGCGGCCCTAAAGTAAAGGCCACCCTGTTCGGTGTCCACATATGCCAGCAGTCCTCCTGTTTTGCACCATTATACTTCCCGCCGCCCGTCCGGGCAAGGATGCGCGGGTGAGAATACGATTAGAACTCGACCATAATACCACTGTTCCCCATTGCGGGCAATGGCAAACGGCTAAAGTGAATGCGTCGCTTGGCGATGGGTGAGGGAGCGCAGGGCGGGCGGGGGGAGGGCAG
>JBJEUC010000132.1:0-4489 GCA_051883635.1 Candidatus Fimadaptatus sp. | reverse complement strand
GGCGAGCGGGACTGCCAGCCGCCCATAGGCGAGGGCATGTGGGAGATAGGCGGCACGCGCTTCTACGAGCGCGACCTGGACCTGCTGCTCAACGTGAGCCGCCGCCCCACGGGCGTGGCCTATGTGTATTTGGAGCCGTTCATGGAGATAGAGAAGTATTACGGCATAATACGCCGCTTCCATGAGGCCGGGATATATCAGCATATGTACACCAACGGCACGCTGGCCACCGAGGAGAACCTCCGCGCGCTGGGCGAGGCCGGGCTGGACGAGCTGCGCTTCAACCTGGGCGCGACCAACTGCGCCGACCGGGTGATAGACGCGCTTGACACGGCGCGGCGCTTCATACCCCATGTGGGCATAGAGACGCCCATGACGCCCGAGTTCTTCGCCGCGTTCAACGAAAAGCGGGAGCGCATACTGGCTGCCGGGCCGGAGTTCATCAACTGCGCCGAGCTGCACCTCAACCCCAACAACATAGTCAACTACTGGGGCGAAAAGCTGTACATATCGCGCCACGGCTATGTGTCGCCCATATGGAGCCACGAGCTCACGCTGCGCCTGATGCGCATGGCGGGGGAGCAGCGCTGGCCCATAACGGTACACGACTGCTCCAACCGCACCAAGTTCGCACGCGATCTGCACCTGCGCGCCGTTGAGGGCGGCTGGTTCGGCGCGAGCAGCTACGCCTGCGAGTTCGACCCGATGCCCTACGAGATATTCCTGCCCACGCTCGCCGCCGAGGACTTCAGCTTTCTGGAGGAAGAGGAGCTGCCAAAGGGCTATCGCCCGGGCGACATAGTGCTGTGAGCTATCGCGCCTGAAAGGCCGGTCGGGCAGGGGAGCGCCCTGCCGCAGTGGAAGCGGCTATGCCCTATGAAACGCATGAAGCTACAGTGCTTTGGCCAGTCCGGGGCGCGCTTGAAAAGCGCTCCGGGCGGTGATATAATCGAAACAGAACTGCAGGTCAGGAGGTAAACGCAATGGATGACAGCGCGCTCAGGCGCTATGAAATGTTTGCGGGTGCGGACGGCTCCTCAGCGGAGGGCATGCGCACCATAATGGGCGATTTCGACGGCCGCGGCATGGTGTGGCAGACGCCCGACATCGAATTTGCCGCGCCGCAGGGCCGCGCGCTCAGGCTGCAGCTGCTGCGCCCGGCGCAGCACTGGTACTGGGAGGGCCGCGCTCCGGCGCCGCTGATAGTGTTCGTTCAGGGCAGCTCATGGACGCATCCCGACATGCATGGCGAGCTGCCGCAGCTGGCGCGCTTTGCGCGGGAAGGCTGCGTGGTGGCATCCATCGAGCATCGCTCCTCCAGCGAGGCCCCGTTCCCGGCCTGCCTTGTCGACGTAAAGAGCGCGATACGCTTCCTGCGCGCGCATGCCGCCGAGTACGGCATCGACCCCACGCGCGTGGCCATATGGGGCACCTCCTCGGGCGGCAACCTGGCGCTGCTTACGGCGGCGACCTGCGGGCGGGACGAGTTCGAGCAGGGCGAGTACCTGGATGAGTCCAGCAGCGTGCAGGCCGTGGTGGACTTCTTCGGCCCCTCCGACCCGTGCGAGATGATGCGCCTGGCGGGCATTACGTTTGAGGACCTCCAGCGGGACGAATACCGCATCATAGGCGACCTCATCGGCGGCGTGGAGGGCGATGCGCGCGGCCGCATGGCGCGCCTGGCTCCGGGCGGCTATCTGGAGGAGGGCGTGCTGCTGCCGCCGCACCTGATAATGCATGGCGACTGCGATACGGTGGTGCCCTTCAGCCAGTCGCTGGATTACTACCGCCTGCTGCGCGAGCGGGGCCAGACGGCCTTCCTCGTAAAGGTATGCGGCGCGGAGCATGAGCGGCGCTTCTGGAGCGACCGGGTGCTGGATGAGGTGAGCGCGTTTTTGCGGGCGTACCTGTGAGCGCGCAGTGAATATAAAGGAGATAAAGGCCATGAACAACGAGGAAATGATAAAGCGCATTGAGGCTCTGGGCATAGTGCCCGTAGTGAGGCTGGACCGGGCGGAGGACGCCGTGCCGCTGGCGCAGGCGCTGATAGCGGGCGGCCTGCCGGTGGCGGAGATAACCTTCCGCACCGAGGCCGCGGAGGAGTCCATCCGCCGCGTGTCCGCCGCCTTCCCGGACATGCTGGTAGGCGCGGGCACGGTGCTTACGATAGACCAGGTCGAGCGGGCGCTCGGCGCGGGCGCGAAGTTCATAGTCACGCCCGGCTTCAACCCGCGCGTGGTGGGCTATTGCGTCGAAAAGGGCATACCAGTGTTCCCGGGCTGCCCAACTACCAGCGACATAGAGCAGGCGCTGGAGCTGGGCCTGCGCGTGGTCAAGTTCTTCCCCGCCGAGCAGATGGGCGGTCTGGCCACCATCAAGGCCGTGTCCGCGCCCTACGGGCAGATGCGCTTCATGCCCACCGGCGGCGTGAGCGAGAAGAACCTGTGCGACTATCTGGCCAGCGACAGGATAGTGGCCTGCGGCGGCAGCTGGATGGTAAAGCCCGAGCTCATCGCCGCCGGCGACTTCGCCGCGATAGAGGAGCTGACCCGCCGTGCTGTCAGGCTGATGCTGGGCTTTGAGCTGCGCCATGTGGGCGTGAACTGCGCAGACGAAGCCGAGGCGCTCAAGGTAGCCCAGCGCTTTGCGTTCCTGTTTGGCTGGCCGGTGCAGGATGGCGCTAAGGCTGCCTTCGCCGGCGATGCGATTGAGGCTATGAAGGGCCCGGGCCGCGGTACCAAGGGGCACATCGCCGTGGCGACCAACAGCGTAAGGCGCGCCATCGCCTACCTGGGCAGCATGGGCGTGCAGGTGGACGAGTCATCCGTGGTGATGAAGGGCTCCCGGCCCGTGCTGGCCTACCTGGCCGAGGAGATAGGCGGGTTTGCCGTACACCTCGTGCAGAAGTGAGGCGGGCGAACGGCACTTGACTTTTCCGACGAGTGAGAGTATACTAATTCTTGATACTTAATCAGAAAGGTGTGGAGAGACATGAACAAGGTAGCATCTGCAGTGCAGGCGTATCTGAAGAGCCAGGATTGGCGGTTCTCATTCGACGAGGATCGGAATGTTTTCGACTTCAAAATGGCCGCCAAGAACTGCGACAGCATTCGCATGCTCATAATCGCCAAGGAAACCAGCATATGCACCTATGCGATACTGCCGCTCAAGGTTCCCGAGGAGCAGCGCGCGGCTGCGGCCGAGTTTGAGGCGCGCGCCAACTTCGGCATCAACATAGGCAACATGGAGCTGGACATGACCGACGGCGAGGTCCGCTACAAGTCCAGTCTCTGCTGCAGCGAGGATTCCATACCTTCCATCAGGGTAATCGAGCGCTCGGTAGACCTTGCGTTCGTAATGCTTGACAGGTACGCAAAGGGCCTGCTGAGGCTGATGTACGGCGGAATGTCGCCCGAAGAAGCGGTCGAACTGGCCGAGCAAAACTAAATTCCCGGATAGAGAGCCGACGCCGACGCGCGTCGGCTTTTTGCGGGAGTGGCTGGGAAGGAAGCGGCGGTTTGCCGCGTGTGTTTATGGATAAGTATGAGGCGCTTAAGCGCTACTTTGGCTACGATGAGTTCCGCCCCGGCCAGGAGGGCATTATCGACGGGCTGACAGCGGGCCGCGACGTGCTGGCGATAATGCCCACGGGCTCGGGCAAGTCGCTGTGCTACCAGATACCGGCGATAGTGCGCCCGGGGCTTACGATAGTCATATCGCCCCTGATAGCGCTCATGCGCGATCAGGTGGACGCGCTCAGGGCGGCCGGCGTGCCGTGCGCATATGTAAACGGCACGCTTTCGCCCCGGCAGATAGAGCGCACGCTTGCCGACGTGGCCATGGGCAAGTACAAGATACTCTACGTCGCGCCCGAGCGGCTGCAAAACCCCGAGTTCAGGCAGCTGATAAGCGCGGGCCGCGCTGCGGCGGACGTGGGCATGGTGATAGTGGACGAGGCGCACTGCATATCGCTGTGGGGCAGCGCCTTCCGCCCGAGCTATCAGCGCATAGACGAGTTCGTGGCGCTGCTGCCTCATCGGCCGGTGATGGGCGCGTTCACCGCAACGGCGACCGCCGCCGTTGCCGGGGACATCGAAACGCTGCTTAAGCTCAAAGACCCGCTGCGGGTGTCCACCGGCTTTGACCGCCCCAACCTGTACTTCGACGTGCGCGAGCCGGCGGACAGGCTGGCCGAGCTGGTAGAGCTGCTGCGCAAACGCCGCGGTCAATGCGGCATAGTCTATTGCCTCACGCGCACGGCGGTGGACGAGGTGAGCGAATCGCTCAGGCGCGTGGGCATAAACGCCGCGCGCTACCACGCCGGCATGGCCACGGCTGACCGCGAGCGCACCCAGGAGGACTTCATCGGCGGGCGCGTGAGCGTGATGGTGGCCACGAACGCGTTCGGCATGGGCATAGACAAGCCGGACGTGCGCTTTGTGATACATTACAACATGCCGCTGAGCCTGGAAAGCTACTATCAGGAGGC
>JBJEUC010000131.1:0-4518 GCA_051883635.1 Candidatus Fimadaptatus sp. | reverse complement strand
TGCTGCGCATGGAGGACGGCGCACTGCATGTGGGCGGGCTGGGCGAGGGCGGCGTGAAGTGCCTGATAGACCGGGCGCGCCTGACGGGCTATTCGCACCGGCGCGGCATGAACGGCCTGGTGACGCGCGTGGTGGTCACATCCGGCGCGCAGAGCGGCCCGGTCAAGACCCGCGCGGTGGTGGACGGCGACACGACCCTTGGGATACTGCAGGAGGTAGTGGACGGCGCGGGCATGTCGCTGCGCGACGCGCGGGCCCAGGCGGAGGGCATGATAGCCGAGCGGGGCACGCCCGGCGAGACCATAGCGTTGGAATGCGTGGACGAGCCGTCGCTGCGCCGGGGCGACAGGGTGCGCGTGGAGGCGGGCAGCCTGAGCGGCGAGTTCGACGTGGCGGGGGTCACGCATTCGCACAGGCGGACAATGCGGCTGGAGCTGAGCCGACATGAGGGCGAGTAGTATGCCAGGCGGAATTGGTGAGCTTGCGTGCAGACGTTCGGCAAGCTCGACGTGGCGGGCGTAACGCACTCGCCCAAGAGGACGATGCAACTTGCCCTGAGCCGACATAAGGGTGAGTAAAGTGGAAAGCGGACGATGGGGCTGGAGTTGAGCCGAAACGTGGGTGAGCAGTATGCCGAGCGGATGCAAGCGGCCTGCCCGGCGAGTTCGACGTGGCAGGCGCAACGCATTTGCCCAAGCGGACGATGCAACTTGCCCTGAGCCGACATGAGGGTGAGTGAAGTGGAAAGCGGATGCGCACGCAATGCATTCGCCCAAACGGACGATGCGACTTGCCCTGAGCCGACATGATGAGGTGTAATGTGCAAGTCGGATGCAAGCGTTCTGCCCGGCGAGTTCGACGCAGCAGGCGCAACGCATCCGCCCAGTCAAACGATGCAACTTACCCTGACCCGACACAAGGAGGGATCGACATGCAGAGCGGGATGAGCAGGCTGGCGGCGGTGCTGAGGGCGCGCGAGACGGGCGCGGACGCGGAGCTGTTCTTCGCGCGGGTGACGCGGGAGGGCGCGCTGGACGACGGCTGCGGCATAGTGGTGCCCGCGGGCGACTACCTGGCGCTCGGCTCCGCGCGGTACACGCCCGAGGGCGACCCGGCGCTGGTCGCGGGCGCGCAGGTGCTGGCGGCCTGGGCGGACGGCAGGGCCGTGGTGCTGGGCTGCGTTACATAGGAAGGAGGCGAGGACATGGGAAGGAACGGCTTTGACGTGCCTGCGGAGGCGACCGGCGCGGGGAGGGCGGCCGCCTGGGGCATATCGCCCCGGTTCGACTTTGAGGCGGGCGATATCGAGCTCACCGGCGCGGGGCGGGTGCAGATGGCCGACGCGCGCGAGAGCTGGCTGCTGTGGTGCGTAAAGACGGTGCTTACCGAAAAGGGCGCCTGTCTTGCGTACTCAGACAACGCGGGCACGAGCATGCGCTGGGCGCTGGAGCAGGACAAGCGCGCCGCGCAGCAGGATGCGCTGATAAACGCGATAACCGACGCGCTGATGGCCGACCCGGCCGGGCGCACGCTGTCGGTGAGCGGGTTCGAATTTGACTGGGAAGCCGACGGCGTGCAGGTCAGCTTCACGCTGCTGGGCGCGGACGGCTATCAGGGCACCGTCGCGGTGAGCCTTGGCGACGGCGCGCGATGAGAGGAGGGATGCCATATGGCGGATGCGGTGCAGTTCATACGGCCTGACTTCCTGGCACATCAGGACGCGGATTCGATTCACGCGCGCATGCTGGCCGCAATACCTGACGAGTTTGACAAATCCGAGGGCGGCTTTGTGTGGGACATGACCTATCCCACGGCGATAGAGAAGGCGCATGCGGCGCAGTATCTGCTGCCCGAGGCGATAAAGTGCATGTGCCCGCTCTGGGCCAGCGGCGACATGCTGGACATGCACGCGGCCAACCGGGGCATGCGGCGCAGGCCGGCGCAGTGCGCCGAGTGCGAGCTCACGTTCACGGGCGCGGACGGCGCGCGCGTGCCGGTGGGCACTCATGCCAGCACGGCGGCCACGGTGGACCAGGCCGCGACGACCTTCGCGACGCTTGCCGAGTGCGTGCTGGCGGGCGGCACGGGCAGCGCTCCGGCGCGCGCGACCCTGCCGGGGCGGCAGGGCAACGCGGCCGCGGGCAGCATATGCCGCCTGGACGAGCCGGTGGCGGGCGTGACGGCGGTCGCCAACGCGCAGGCGGCCCAGGGCGGAGTGGACGAGGAGAGCGACGCGCAGCTGCGCGGGCGCATAGTCGACTTCGACGCGGCGCAGGGGCGCAACTACGTCGGCTCGACGGCCGACTACCGGCGCTGGGCGCTGGAGGTGAGCGGCGTGGGCGCGGCCAAGGTGCTGCCCGCCTCGGACGGCAGCGGCCTTGTCACGCTGATAATAACCGACGCGGAGGGCGGGAGCGCTTCGGAGGCGCTGTGCCGGGAGGTGGAGGAGCACATCATGCGCCCGGACGCCCCCGAAAGCCGCCTGGCGCCGATAAACGCGCTGCTGCTGGTGACTACGCCGCAGCCGCTTGCGATATCGGTCGCGGCCCGCGTGACGCTCGCGGGCGGCGCCTCGGCCGCACAGGCGGAGACCGGGCTTGCGCGCGCACTGGAGGAATACTTTGCGGGCATAGACGACGGCGCGGTGCGCTTAACGCGCGTGGGGGCGCTGCTCGCCGCGCAGGAGGGCGTGGTGGATTACGCCGAGCTGACGCTCAACGGCGCGGCCCAGAACGTGACGTTCAACGAGATGCAGCTGCCTGTGCTGGCCGAAGGCGGGGTGACGCTCACATGACGGACTCGGCGGAGAAGGCGCTCAGCTGCGCGGCCTCGCGGCGGATGGTGGGCTACATGTTTGCGGGCATCGGCGACGGCGCGGCCCAGAACGTGACGTTCACCGATATGCAGCTGCCCGTGCTTGCCGAAGGAGGGGTGATGCTCACATGACGGACTCGGCGGAGAAGGCGCTCAGCTGCGCGGCCTCGCGGAGGATGATGGGCTACATATCGCCGGTGTACGGCGGCGCGCGGCGCTTTATGGCCATAATGGACGCGCTGGGCGTGGAGATGCAGGAGCTTTGCGACCTGGCGGTGAGCCTGCGCGCCCAGGCCATGCCGCAGACGGCCGACTGGGCGCTGCCCATGTGGGAGGCCGAATACTCGCTGCGCGCCGGGAGCATGGACGCCCAGGCGCGGCGCGCGCAGCTGCTCAGCCGCGTGCGCGCGTTTTCGGCGGCCAACCCCTGGGCCGTATGCCGACGCGCGTCGGTGGCGGTGGACAGGCCGGTGCGCGCGCTGGAGAACACCGCGCCCAACCGCTTCACGCTGTACGTGAGCGACTACATCACCGACGAGGCGGCGCTGCGCGCGGCCGTGGACGAGATAAAGCCGGCGCACCTGACATACGAGGTGAGGTGCGAGACGGCGGCCGAGGTGCGCGCGCCGGCGGCCTGCGCGGTCCGCTACGCGCGCAGGGTGACGCTGAACGGTACATGCGCATAAGGAGGGAAAGCTATGGCTCTTGACGGCTTTGTCGTGACCGAGGCGGGCGGCGCGCTCCTGAGCGCGGCGGCGCTGGGCGGCGACGTGGTGTTCACGCGCGGGGCGCTGGGCAGGGGCGCGCTGGGCGCGGAGGAAAGCCTTGTCGACCGCACGGCGCTGGTGGATGCGGTGGCGGACATGAGCGTGCGGGAGGCTGCGGTGGCGGAGGGGCTGGTGCGCGTGCGCTGCTGCTTCACCAACGCGGACGGGAAGGGCGGCTATCTGCCTGCCTTCCGCTGGAACGAGGCGGGGCTGTTCGCCCGGCTGGGCGCGGAGGGCGAGGAGGTGCTGCTGGCCTACGCCAACACACGCGACGCTTCGGCGGGCGACCTGATACCCGACACGGCCTGCGAGTTCGAGATAGAGTTCGCGCTGTCGTTTGCGGGCGCGGAGACGGCCTCGTTCGGCTCGGCGGGCCTGATATACGCCACGCTCAGCGACCTGGAGGGCCGGGCACCGGCGGTACACGCGCACGCGGCGGACGAGGTGACGTCCGGCACGCTGGCGGGCCGGGTTAGCGCGAACGCGGCGGCCGAGGCGGCGCTCACGGCGGCGCAGGTGCGCAACATCATCATCGCGACGGCCGCGCCCACCGAGGGCATAAGCGACGGCGATGTGTGGCTCAGCTACAGCTGACGGGAGGACGCATGTTAAAGTACTACTACCGGAAGTATGCGATGGCGTCGTATTCGGCGAAGAAGGTGACGGCCGCGAGCAACTCCGCCTACTGGCCGGGCGACGATTACCCCGAGTGCCGGGTTTACAGCTCGAAGATAGTGATGCAGTACACCGACAAGACCGATGCCACCGACAACACGCTGCTCAACACCTCGACGGGCCTGTACCCGTCCTCTTCCTATTATTATACGGACACCGCATCGTGCGAGGGCTACGGCTACTACCGGCACCTAGTCATCTGCACGCCCGCGCTGGCCTACTTCGTGCGGGGCTGCCGGAGCACGCCCACCCACACGAGCCG
>JBJEUC010000130.1:0-4539 GCA_051883635.1 Candidatus Fimadaptatus sp. | reverse complement strand
ACCGAGTACGCCGGAATCGAGCCCAAGAGCGTGACCTTCATCGCGGCGGCGCTGGAGGACAACCACATACTGATGCAGCGCGACCCCGGGTATCTGGCCAACCTCCGGGCGCTGCCCACGGTGGAGCGCGAGCGCCTGCTGATGGGCAACTGGAAGATACGCCGCGCGGCGGGCGCGTACTTCAGCCGCGCGCGCGTGAATGTGCTGAGCGAGCCGCCGGGCGACGTGGTGCGCTGCGTGCGGGCCTGGGACCTGGCGGCGGGCGAGGAGCGGGCCGGGAGCGATGCGGCCTATACCGCCGGGGTGCTCATGGGCAAGCGCCGGGGCGGGCGCTGCGTGGTGCTGGACGTGATAAACCGCCGCATGAGCGCGGGCGACGTGCGCGCCTGCGTGGCGGCTACGGCTGCGGCCGACCGCGCGCGCTGGCGCAATGTGCGCATAAGGCTCAACCAGGACCCCGGCCAGGCCGGCAAGGACCAGGCGGAGCAGTACCTGCGCATGCTGAGCGGCTACCCGGTGAGCATAGTGCGCGAGAGCGGCTCCAAGACGGCGCGCGCCGAGCCGCTCTCGGCCCAGTGGCAGGGGCTGGCCGGCTCGGAGCGGGGCAATGTGGACATAGTCGCGGGCGACTGGAACGCGGAGTACCTTGCGCAGCTGGAGAGCTTTCCGGACTCGCGCTACAAGGACATGGTGGACGCCAGCGCCGCAGCGCTGAGCGAGCTGGAGCGCGGCGGCACGGCCCTGCCGCTGGGCGGCGCGGGGCTGGGGGCCGCGTCGCGGTGGAGGAGCTGAGGCGGAGAGGGGGGTATGACATGGTTACGCAAGACGTTGCACTGATGGCGCGTGGGGCAGGGCGATGAGGAGGTTGGGCGGAGGAGCGGCGTGAATAGATGGCTGCGCAGGCAAGGGCGCTTTCTGCCCACAGCGGGATAGGGTAAACGTATCATTGATACGCAATATGTTGCATGCGGAGCGAAACGGAAGGCGCGCTTATGCGTCCGGTGGACGCGCGCCGGGAGGTGCATTGGCTGAACGTGCGGCGGGCGGTCTGTCCTATTGCACATCGGGAACGGACGTAGCTTGGCGGTTGTTGCGGGTAAGGCCCGATAGCGGGCGTGGCGCTGTGAGCATGTTGCGCGAAGGTGTTGCGAACGGCGGCGTGTGGTGCGACCCGACACCGCATGGGCAGGGGATAAATGTATAATGAATGCGCAATACGTTGCACATGGAGTGAAACGGCAGGCGCGCGCTTATGCGTATGTTGGACGTGCCGGGATGTACATTGGCGTGAACATGCGGTGAACAGTCTGTCCTATTGCACATCGGGATGTGACATAGCCTCAATAGGGAGGAAATTGCGGGCAAGACAGTCCTGCGGAGTGCGGTGCGACCCGATGCTGCATAGGCATGGGGGACTGCGCTGAACGTATGCCATACATACGCAAGACGTTGCATGTGGGGCGAAACGGAAGGCGCGCTTATGCGTCCGGTGGACGCGCGCCGGGATGTGCCTTGGATGAACATGCGGCAAGCGGTCTGTCATATTGCACATCGGGATGTGACACGGCCCCCATAGGCGGTTATTGCGGGCAAGGCCGGGGTACGGACGTGCTGCTGCGGGCATGATGCGCGATGGCAGCGTGGATAACTTCATGCACAAGCGCTCGGCCTGTGGCGTGCGGTACGCCCCGACGCCGCACGGGCAGGAGATGCCCGCGCCGGACGTATGCCATGCACACGCAAGACATTGCACACAACGAAGAACGACATGCAGGACGATGCGATTTGCGGGGAGGGAGCCAGGTGAGTACGGGCGATGCGAGGGTTCTGACTACCTACGGGCGGCTGGGGCAGCGGCGCTATGGCGGCAGGTTCTTTGAGGAGTTCCTGCCGGCGCTGCAGGGGCGGCAGGGCATAGAGATGTACCGGCAGATGTCCGAGAACGATTCGGTGATAGGCGCGATGCTGTTCGCGGTGGAGATGCTGGTGCGGCAGGTGCGCTTCGACGTGGAGCCGGCCTCGGGCCGGGAGAGCGACATGGCGGCGGCGCGCTTTGTCACGCAGTGCATGCACGACATGGACGTGTCGTGGCAGGACGCGCTCAGCGAGATGCTGTCGTTTCTGACGTTTGGCTGGAGCTATCACGAGATACTGTACAAGCGCCGGCTGGGCAGGGGCCGCAGCCGGTACGACGACGGGCTGATAGGCTGGCAGGACTTTGCGATACGCGCGCAGGACAGCCTGGTGCGCTGGGAGTACGGCGAGGGCGACGCGCTCAGAGGCATGGTGCAGGCGACCGCGCCTGATTACGAGGAGCGCTTCATACCGGTGGAAAAGGCGCTGCACCTGCGCACCAAGTCGCGCAAGGGCAACCCCGAGGGCGTGTCGATACTGCGCAACTGCTACCGGGACTACTTCTTCAAGAAGAACCTGCAGGAGACCGAGGGCATAGGCGCGGAGCGCGGCGCGATAGGCATGCCCCTGCTCACGCCGCCCGAGGGCGTGAACATATGGGAGGACGACCCGGACAGCCGCGCGCTGCTCAGGCAGGCCGAGGAGCTGGTGCGCAACGTGCGCCGCGACAACGTGGACGGCGTGGTGATACCCTACGGCTGGAAGCTGGAGCTGCTGGGCGGCAGCGCAAGGCAGGTCGACCTGGGCGCGATAATCGAACGCTACGACCGGCGCATCGCGATGTCGGTGCTGGCCGACTTCATAATGCTGGGCTCCAACGCGGCGGGCAGCTACGCGCTCTCCTCGGACAAGACGGAGCTGTTCTCGCTGGCGCTGGGCACGTATCTGGACATAATCTGCGACGCCTTCAACACGCAGGCGATACCGCGCCTGTTCGACATAAACCGGCGCGCCTTTGCCGGGGTGAAGGAGCTGCCGCGCCTGGTGCACGGCGACATAGAGAAGCCGGAGCTGGACAAGCTGGGCAGCTTTATCGAGCGCATGGCCGGAGCGGGGCTGATACGGCCCGACGCGCGCATGGAGAAGTACCTGCGCCGTCTGGCCGAGCTGCCCGAGCGCGACGAGCCCGCGCGGGCGAAGGGAGGTGATTAGGCATATGCGCTTTGGCATAGCCAAGACGGACTGCGACGGGCACATGGTGTTCGGCTGGGCCTGGGTGGCGCGCGGCGCGGACGGGCGCGAGGTGGTGGACAGCCAGGGCGACGCGATAGAGCCCGAGGAGCTGGAGAGGGCGGCCTACCGCCATGTGCTCGAGTTCCGCAGCGCGGGCGAGGGGCATGACCCGGCGCTGCGCGGCGTGGGCGTGATGGTGGAGTCGGTGGTATTCACCGCCGAAAAGCGCGCGGCCATGGGCATAGGCGACGCCGCTCCGGACGGCTGGTGGGTGGGCTACCTCATCCGCGATGAGGATGCCTGGCGGCGCATAGTCAGCGGCGAATACTCGATGTTCTCCATCGAGGGCGCCGCCTGTGGCGAGTGACACGGGCGCGCTAAGGGCGCGCAGGAGGGAGAGGGACATGGCGAGACTGCTTAAGAAGCTAAGGATCTCGAGCGTGGATCTGTGCCGTCGCGGCGCAAATCCGCTGGCGCGCATAGCGCTGAGCAAGTCGGAGGACGAGGACTGGCGCGCGCGGCTGAGGGAGCTGGCCGACGGCGAGACCGACGCGCAGGAGACTGCGGACGAGCTGCGCGCGCTGGCGGACGGGCTGGACGGCGGCGCGCAGCAGGGCAGCGCCGCGCCGGAGCCCCGCAGGGCCCTGGACCCGGACGGGGACGAGCGCATATGGGAGCTGGCCCAGCGCTGCGGCGACATGTGCGGCGGCGCGGACAGGCTGCGCGGGCGCCTGACCAGGCTGCGCGCGGCCGACGCGGAGGCGTTTGAGGAGTACGCGGACATGCTGGACGAGCTGATGGAGCTCAGGCGCGTGAAGCCGCTCATGAAGGAATACGGCTCCTCGCGCCGTCCGGGCGGCGTGCTGGAGGCGCGCGTAGCCGAGATAATGCGCAATGAGCCTGCGCTCTCGCGCGCCGAGGCCGTGGTGCGCGCGTATCAGAGCGATCCCGACATACCCGAGGTACTGTAAAGGAGGCGGATGCATGACTTACATTGGCGATTCGGTAAACTCCTCTGCGGTGATAGCCGAGCCTGCGGGCGCGGCCCTGACCGGCGGCCAGGGCAGGGCGGTGAAGTACGACGCGCAGGGCCGCGTGGTGCTGTGCTCCAAGGCGGGCGAGATGGCGCTGGGCGTTGTGACGATGCAGTCGGGCGAATGCCGCCCAGGCGACGACGTCTGCGTGCAGATAAAGGACGTGGGCCTGTGCCTGAGCGGCGCTGCCATAGCCAAGGGCGCGCCGCTGAGCGTGGACGCGGAAGGCCGCGTGGTCACGGCGACGGCGGGCGCGTTCGTGCTGGGCGTGGCGCTGGCGGCCAGCCAGGCGGCAGGCGAGCTCATACCGGTGCAGATAGCCAAGTGCGGCTACGCGCCCGCGTGAGCATAGGCTGAGGGGGCGGCGGTCGGGGCGGCAGGTTCCCTCGGCGGCCCCGCGGTCGGGCGATTTCCGCTG
>JBJEUC010000129.1:0-4543 GCA_051883635.1 Candidatus Fimadaptatus sp. | reverse complement strand
AAATTGCGCGAACCCGGCGTACACGCCGCCGGGTTCGATTGAAGCGCGAGAGGGCTGCGGCCCTCTCGCGCTCTCCCGGAGCATGCTTGACAGTTCGCCCTCCGCACGGCTCGCCGCGCGGAGGGCTTTGCGCGCGCGCAACACGCTTCTGCGCTGCATATTACGCCCGCCGAACGCGGCCATGGAGCGTGGAGGCTATGATTGCGATTGAAAAAGCGGCGCACTTGCGCTATAATGTGGACGATGCTGATACGGGGGGAATGCGATATGATAAAATCGGTGCAGACTGGCAGCATACTGGACGTACATGGCATAGAAAAGGGATTTGCAATGATAGCGGCGGCGGGCTTTGAGGGCGTGGACTTCAACCTCGACCACCTGCTGAGCGGGCGCGACATAGTCAAGGGCAAGCTGATGGGCTTCTTCGACCAGACCGACGCGGAGATGTGCGAGTTCATCAGGCCGTACAAGGAGGCTGCCGCGCGCTGCGGCGTGAGCTTTGCGCAGGCCCATGCGCCCTTCCCCTCCTGGGTGGACAATGCGGCCACCAACGCCTATGTGCTCCACGCCATCAAAAAGACGATAATGCTGTGCGACTATGTCGGCTGCCGCAATCTGGTGGTGCATCCGGCGATAATCACCGGCGACCCCGCGCTGGAGCGCGAGGAGAACCTGAAGCTGTACACCGCGCTGATACCTGAGCTGAAGCGCTACCGCGTCACCTGCTGCCTGGAGAACATGTTCTCCGCGTACCGGGGCAAGCTGACCGAGGCCGTCTGCTCCGACGCGCACGAGGCGGCGGGCTATATCGACGAGCTCAACGCGCGGGCGGGCGAGCGCCTGTTCGGCTTCTGCCTGGATACCGGCCATGCGACGCTGCTGGGCAAGGACCTGCGCCGCTTTATCGAGACGCTGGGCGACCGGCTGACGGTCACGCATGTGCATGACAACAACGGCCTGAACGACGAGCACCTGTTCCCGTACATGGGCATAACAGATTGGGACAGGTTCTGCCGCGCGCTGGGCGAGACGGGCTACGACGGCCCGCTGAGCTTCGAGACCTTCAACGCACTGGACACGTTCGACACTGCGCTGGCGCCCCAGCTCATGAGCCTGCTGGGCGCGACGGCCGATCTGCTTGCGGGCCGCATCAAGGGCGCGCGGAAGGGGGATATGGCATGAACGAATACATAGTCAGGCGGCTGCCCCAGGGCGAGGGCCTGCCCGAGCTGAACGGCGAGCTGAGCGGCGCATGGGCGCAGTGCCCGGTCGCCGTGATAGGCAACTACATCTGGGACAAGAACGGCTACACGCCCCGGGCCGAGGCGCGGGTGATGTACGACGAGCGCGGGCTGCATGTGCATATGCGCGCGTGGGAGAATGAGGTGCGCGCCGTGGCGGACTACTGCGGCATGATATGCCAGGACAGCTGCCTGGAGTTATTCGTGCGCCCCAACATGGATGTGGACCGCTATACCAATATCGAGATGAACCCGCTGGGCCGCTTCATGTGCGGCATAGGCCGCGACCGCTACGGCCGCTTCGAGGCAAAGAAGCTGCCGCTGGAGGGCATGGAGGTGCGCCACAGCGTGACCGACGCTGCGGCCTTTGCCGGGCCGGTGTGGGAGATAGCCTATACGGTGCCGTCCGATTGGCTGAAGCTGTGGTTCGGCGCGCGCCTTGAGCCGGGCACGAGTATGCGCGGCAACTTCTACAAGTGCGGCGACAAGACCCGCTTTGAGCACTACGGCATGTGGAACCCGGTCACAAGCGACCACCCGGACTTCCACCGCCCGGAGTCGTTCGGGCTGCTGGTGCTGGAATGATCATTGCGACTGAGCGCCGCCATGCGTTGCATGAGCGGCGCTTTTTCGTAAGCCCGAACAGTACGTGGGCAACGCCCGGCAGGGCAGAAAGAACCCGCACGCAAGACTTGCACACCGCCCTACGCAAGATATCCGCGCCGCGCCGAGTACAGCCACGTATTGCGCAGCTCTTTTCGCAATCCCGAACAGTATGTGGGCAATGCCCGGCAGGGCAGAAGCCCTGCGCGCAAGCCCCGCACAACGCACTGCATTGCGCATTGCGCTTCGGCCTTCAGCCCCTCCCTTCACCCCGTCACGACCTGCGCGCCCCCGCTGCCCGCGTCTGCCAGCAGCTCGGGGTACAGGCGGCGTACGTCGGCGCGCCCCTCCAGCTGCACGCGCGAAAAGTGGTACTCGTCCAGCAGGTAGCGGCGGCAGAAGGCGCGCTCGTCGTCGGTACACAGCGAGGAATACAGCATGAGCCTGCGGTGCGGCGCCCGCTCCAGCAGACGCCAGTAGGCGTCGGGCAGGCGGCTCATGCCCAGCGCGCGCAGCATCTCGCCGCGCTCGGCGCGCACGTCCAGCCACTCTCCGGCGCTCATGCGCTCGGGGGAGAACGCGGGGCTGTCGCCGCGCGCGGGGTTGAAGGCGGAGAGTATCTCCAGCGCGGCCGCCTCCTCCAGCGAGGAATAGCTGGCCTCGGCGCTCAGCACGCGGCGCATGTACGCGCCCGCGTGCAGCCCCGCGAGCCGGTGCAGCCATGCGCCCGCGCGCAGCGGGTCGCCGGGGCCGATGAGCCCGGCGGACTCGCGCCGGGCGCACTCCTCGAAGGCGGCGCGCGCGCTCCCGCGCTGCGCCGGTATCAGGCCGCTCAGCGCGGCGTCCAGCGCACGCCAGCGCTCGTCGCTCAGCGCGCGCTCGTCGGCGGCGAACTCCAGCGCGCTCAGATGCGCGCTCATCAGCGCGTAGCCCGAGGCGATGACCCGCGCGCCGCGCCCGGCAAAGCGCATGGGCGCGCGCACCGATACGCAGACCTCCCGGGGCGGCTCGTCGCCCTCCAGCGCCGCGAGCCATTCGGCCAGCGTCACGCCGTCCGCTCCGGCAAGGCCGGGCGCGCAGAAGCGGACGCGGCAGGGCTGCTCGTTCCCGTCTAGCTCCAGCACCCGGCAGGCGGAGCCGGTCTCGCCCAGCAGCGCGTGGAACTCCTGCGCGCAGGCCAGCAGCGGTACCAGCAGCGGCCCGCCGGCGCGCTTCATGCGGGCCAGCTTCTGCAGCAGGCGGTCGCGGCCCGGATAGGCATGTACGCGCAGCAGCTCGCCCAGGGGCGCAAGCAGCGTCGTGCGGCGGCAGGCTGAAAGCTGCGCGTATATCTGCGTGGGCAGGGGCAGCCGCTCGCCCGCGCACAGGCGGCTCAGGCGCGCCTCGCACCGACACGCGCGCCTGAGCGCGGGCATTACGGCGCTCCAGGCCCGCATGTCCGGCAGGAGTATGAACACCGTAGGGTGCGTCCTCGCGCCCGCCTGCTTATCCGGGCCGAGCAGCTCGTCAAGGCGCGCCATCAGCCCGCCAATCGAATCGTAAAGCATGTGCATCGCCTTTCGCGTCCGTGAACATCTGTTCGTGATATGACCATTCTATCAGAAAGTGCGCCCGCGCACAAGCGAACACAATGCTAACTTGCACATCGTGCATAATAGGCCATTTAACAGCAAATTTTGCCTGAGCTATGTTGCATTTGGCTCCAATATACTATATGATGGTAAGGGTGTCCGGACAGCTGCGCCGGTCGCCGTGCCGCGCGAGCCGCGGCGCATATGCGGAGGAGGAATGTTAATTGGCGCCTGCAAAGCTGCAAAAGATGTTTGGCGCGCAGGACATGACGCAGGGTGAGCCCTGGCGCAACCTGGTCAGGTTCTCTGTGCCGCTGCTGATAGGCAATTTCGCCCAGCAGCTCTATTCAACGGTGGACTCCATAGTCGTGGGGCAGTACGTGGGGGATAACGCCCTGGCGGCGGTGGGTGCCTCCGGGCCGATAATTAACCTGCTGCTGGTGCTGCTCATGGGCATATCCACGGGCGCGGGCATAATGGTCAGCCAGTACTACGGCGCGCACGACCGCGAAAACCTGAGCCGCACGATAGGCAACTGCATAACGCTCACCGTGATATCGGCGGTGCTCATCATGGTCGTGGGCCTTGTGACCACGTATCCCATTCTCGCGGCGCTGCAGACGCCCGCGGCGATAATCGCGGACACGCATACATATCTTATAATCATCTATTACGGCATGCTGGGCATGGCGTTTTACAACATCATATCGGGCATACTGCGCGGCCTGGGCGATTCGGTCTCGCCGCTGATATACCTGCTGGTGGCGTGCGGGCTGAACATAGCGCTGGATATGTGGTTCGTCATCGGCTTTGACTGGGGCGTGGCGGGCGTTGCCTGGGCCACGATAATCGCTCAGGGCATATCGGGCTTCCTTTGCCTTGTGCAGCTGTGCCGCATGCGCTCGGTGGTCGATATCAACCTGCACACGCTGCGCCTGCACAAGGCGATATCGCTGCGCATAGGCAAGCTGGGCCTGCCCTCCGGCATCACTCAGGCCATATTCTCCATGGCCATGATAATGGTGCAGGCGCTTACCAACAGCTTTGGCGAGTTCGTGATAACCTGCACCACGGTCGTGATGCGCGTGGACGGCTTTGCGATGATGCCCAACTTCACCTTCGGCATGG
>JBJEUC010000128.1:0-4560 GCA_051883635.1 Candidatus Fimadaptatus sp. | reverse complement strand
TTGCGTGCTATGTATACGACAAGGCGCAGATTGTGCTCTATCAACGCCTGCCGCACCTGGGTGTCGCCAAGTCTCAGCTTTTCCAACTGCTCCTTCTCCTCCTTGAGCGTAAACGGTGCCGGGAGAGATGTGCCGCCGCCTATGTAGTTTACCGCATTCCCGCCTGCGCCGGTGAGCCGCCTGAGCCTCAGCACGGCGCCGTACAGCGCGCTCCTGAGGGCCGCAAGCCGCCCCCCGCGCGCCTCATGCCCGCGATGAGCAACCGGCATCGCCGCAAGCCCCCCTTTCCGAGACCCCGCCCGGGGCGCAGCTGAGCTCCAGCGGCGCAAGCGCCTGCGCGCCGCCCGGCAGCTCGCCGGGATAGACGGCCACCCATACGTCGCTGCGCGTCGCGCTTAGCCTCCCGGCGCGCACCGTCATGCTGTCGGGACGGAAGCACTTCATGCAGCCCTGACTGCCCAGCGTGGTGTAGTAGACCATGCGCCATTCGCGCCCGGGCAGGCGCGTGCCATGCGCGTCGAACCCCTCGGGCAGCACGCCCTTCAGCGCGCGCGCCGAGGCTATCAGCACGCAGGCGCCGCTCAGCGGTTCGCGCAGGTGATTGCCGGTGTCGACCAGGGCGGTGAGTCGGCAGCGCGCTTCTCCCCGGCGCAGCCGCACGTTCAGCTCCCAGCCCCAGCAGCGCTTAAGATGCGTATGCGTGAGCCACAGGCCGACAAGGCCGCATACGGTAAGGCACCAACCCAGCTGGCTCCAGCCCCAGCCCCCGCTCATCAGACTTATCATCAGCGCTCCGCCGCCCAGCAGCATCGTCATGCACATGACCGCCGCCAGGCAGGCCGCCCAGTCCCTCACGCCGCCGGCTCCGCAGGCGATATAGGCCATCAGCGCCGGCACGGCCAGCCTCAGCGGCAGCCAGCCCAGCCAGCCGCACCCCGGAAGGTATATGACCGTGGCCCATATCCCGCCCAGCGCGGCGGCCAGCATCACCCGTAACGGATGCCGCCTGCCCAGCGCGCGCGTGGCAAGCCCCAGTATCAGCGCGTTCATCATGACATTGATAAGCAAGTAGCTTTCCAGGCAGACTGTCATCGATTACCTATCCGGCTCCTTATTGCGCTTGAAAAATTCTTTTCAGGATAATGTGCCGCACAACTTCATGTCATTGGCAACGCATGGGCCCGCCCTCCTTATTCCGGGCCAAGTATATTATATATCACCGCGATTGTCGAAAACTGTTGCAGAAATAATTAAATTTACACAGCGCCCCGGCAAAATCCCCCGGCCGCGCGCAAGACCTCCCTGAAAAGCGGGCGCATGTGCATTAATTTGCGGTGGCATATGCACAAAAAAACTGCGCGGCGGGCCGCGGGCAGCGAGAGGCGGACGGCGTTTTCCGTCACGCCGGAAGCGGCACCCGACGCGCGTCCTCCTGCGCCGCGCAGGCGAGGGGAGCCGCCGCCGCCCGTGGAAGCGGCGCGGCCCTTTCACGTGAGCTTCCGCGCGGGCCGAAGCCGGAACGGTGCGGCGGGTACAGGAAATCGGCCGCCCGCAAGGGGCGGCCGCTTTCCTGCCGCAAGGACTCTGGGCAGAACCCGCCGGGGCCCCGCGCCGTATCAGACGTCGAGGCTCCAGCCGTTATCCCCGTGATAGTTATCCGGCACGCGGGCGAAGGGGAGCCGAAACCGCCCGGGGAAGCGGCGCGGCCCTTTCACGTGAGCTTACGTGCGGGCCCAAGCCGGAACGGCGCGGCAGTACAGGAAAGTGGCGCCCGCAAGGTGGCGGCCGCTTTCCTGCCGCAATGGCTCCGTCAGAACCCGCCGGGGCCCCGCGCCGTATCAGACGTCGAGGCTCCAGCCGTTATCGCCGTGATACACCATGAGCCGGGTCATGCCGCCGTCGACGCAGATGTTCTCGCCGGTGATGAAGCCCGCGCGCTCCGAGCACAGAAACAGCGCCAGCTCCGCTATGTCGTCCGGGGTGCCCACGCGCCCCGCGGGCTGCTGCAGTGCGTCCGCGCCCTCGTAGGCGCGGTATTCGGTGTCTATCCAGCCGGGCGATATCGAGTTCACGCGCGCCCGCCCCGCCAGGCTCACCGCCAGCGCGTGCGTCAGCGCCGATATGCCGCCCTTGGCGGCGGTGTAGCTCTCGGTCTGCGGCTGGCTCATGCGGTCGCGCGACGAGGAGATGTTTACGACCGCCGCGCCCCGGGCAAAGTGCGGCGCCAGCAGCTTGGTCAGGTAAAAGGGCGCCGTCACGCCCACGCGCAGCGCGCGCTCGAAGTCCTCGTAGCTGCACTCGTCCAGCCCCTTCATCAGCGGCGGCGCGTTGTTTATCAGGCAGTCCACCTGGCCGCACTCGGCCAGCACCGCCTCCGCAAACGCTTCCAGCACCCGCTGCTCGCCTATGTCGCCCGTGAAGAAGCAGCCCTCCTTTACGTCGATGGAGTACACGCGCGCTCCCTGCGCGGAAAACGCCCGCGCTATTGCCAGACCTATCCCGTGCCCGCCGCCGGTTATTACCGCGACCTTGTTTTCAAATTCCATGTGCATCCCTCCCGGCGCAAGTATATCACATATCCCCGATATGCGATAGCCCGAAAGCGCGCCGTCAGCCGCTCCCGCCCGGCACTGCAGGGACATTTGTTGCGCTCACTTTGCATAATAGTCGCATTTTAAGCGATTAACCGCTAACTTAAGCAAATTAAGCACGCGCGGGCCGATGTACAAATCTGGCCGGCAGTGCTAGAATAAGGCTAAAGTTACCATAAAATGTGGAGGCACAGATGATAAAGCGTTTCATACCGTACTACAAGCCGCATCTGAAGCTGTTTCTGTTTGACTTTGCGTGCGCGATAGCGCTGGCGCTCTTGCAGCTGGTGTTCCCGCGCGCGGTCAACGTGGTTATGGACACCCTGCTGCCGGCGGGCGACTTCGGCCCGGTGTTCAGGTGGGGCCTGCTGCTGGCGGGGCTGTACGTGGTGCAGTATCTGCTGCAGATGGTGATAGAGTACTGGGGCCACATAGTGGGCGTGCGCATAGAGAGGGACATGCGCCGCGACCTGTTCCGCCATGTGCATGAGCTGCCGTTTGCCTACTTTGACAATACCAAGACCGGCCAGCTCATGTCCCGCATAGTGAACGACCTGAACGAAATGGCCGAGCTGGCGCACCACGGCCCCGAGGACTTCCTCATATCGCTGTCCATGCTCATAGGCACCTTTACGATAATGGCGACCATGAACTGGAAGCTGACGCTGATGCTGCTTGTCATCGTGCCCGTCATGCTGTTCTTCTCCAACAAGTGGAACAAGCGCATGCGCAAGAGCTTTGTGGACATGCGCGCTGAGCTGGGCGAGATAAACTCCGGCGTGGAGGATTCGCTCTCGGGCGTGCGCGTGGTAAAGTCGTTTACCAATGAGCCGTATGAGAACGCCAAGTTTGAGACCGGCAACCAGCGCTTTACCAGGATAAAGTCCGCCACGTATTACGTGATGGCGCGCTTCCATACCATGATAGGCCTGTTCTCCAACGCGTTCTACCTGGTGGCGCTGATAGGCGGCGCCTACTTCGTGATACAGCAGGAGATGAGCGTGGGCAACCTTACGGCCTTCATACTGTACGTGAACCTGTTCCTCTCGCCGCTGCAGAAGATAACCAACCTCATCGAGACCTATCAGCGCGGCATGGCGTCCTTTGCGCGCTTTACCGAGATAATGGACATAAAGCCCGCGATAACCGACCGGGAGGGCGCGGTGGAGCTGCCCCGGCCCAAAGGCGACATACGCTTTGAGCACGTCAGCTTCCGCTACAACGACTCCCAGACAGTGCTGGACGACGTCAACTTCGAGATATACCCCGGCCACACGGTGGCGCTGGTGGGCCCCTCGGGCGGCGGCAAGACCACCCTGTGCAACCTGATACCCCGCTTCTACGACGTGACCGGCGGCAGCATAAAGATAGACGGCCACGACATACGCGACGTGACGCTCCATTCGCTGCGCGAGAGCATAGGCATCGTGCAGCAGGACGTGTTCCTGTTTGGCGGCACGGTGAAGGAGAACATACTCTACGGCCGCCCGGGCGCAAGCGACGAGGACGTGATAGAGGCCGCGAAGCTGGCCGACGCGCACGACTTCATAATGAACTTCCCCAACGGATACGACACCGTGGTGGGCCAGCGCGGCATAAAGCTCTCCGGCGGCCAGAAGCAGCGCATCGCCATAGCGCGCATATTCCTCAAGAACCCGCCGATACTGCTGCTGGACGAGGCCACGAGCGCCCTGGACAACGAGACCGAGCGCATCATCCAGCGCTCGCTCAGCCGCCTGAGCGAAAACCGCACCTCGCTGGTAATAGCCCACCGGCTGGCCACGATACGCAACGCGGACTGCATATTCGTGATGACGGACGAGGGCATAGTAGAAAGCGGCAACCACCAGCAGCTCCTGGAAAAGGGCGGCCTGTACGCAAGGCTGTACAATTCGCAATTTGAAGGACTGTAATAAATCAAAACCACCCGTCAAACGGGTGGTTTGCACAAAGGCTAAAAGCCTAGAGT
>JBJEUC010000127.1:0-4569 GCA_051883635.1 Candidatus Fimadaptatus sp. | reverse complement strand
CCTGACGGCCGTCCAGGCCCGCCGCGCATATGTGGCTGTCTATCACCTGCCACAGTATCCACGCGGAGGCCTCCAGCTCGTTCAGGTCGCGCGTTATCTGCGCCGCCAGCGCCAGCGCCGCGCCCATCTCGCCCGCGTCCTCGCCGATCACGCCGGGCGCGTCCACCTCGCTCATCCACAGGTTCATGCCCGCGCGGCAGGCCAGCGCCCGCAGCCAGGGCCGCCCGTAGCCGGTGTAGGTGTGCGTGTCGATGCGCCCCAGCGCCGCCCGCGCGTCGCCCGAGAGCCTGAGCCAGGCCAGCGCCTGCTTGACCACGGCCGTCTCGTCGGTGCCGCAGACCAGCGTGCCGCCCAGCCCGCGCGCATCCAGCTCCCGGCGCAGTGCGAGTATTATCCGGCTCTCGCATTCGCCCAGGTCGAAATGGCAGCCCTCCTGCTTGGGGCTCTGCGCGTACCAGAAGTCGGTATAGGGCTCGTTCAGCGCCTCCACGCTCTGCACGCTTATGCCCCATTCGCGCTGATAGTGCGCGCATACCTCGGCCAGATACGCGGCGAACTCGTCGTAGCACTCCTCGCGCAGGTTGTTGTCCTGCCCCCTGACCGCGCCGCTGGTGCAGCCGCTCTTTGTCATGTAGTAGGGCGGGGAGTTGGAGAACATCTCCACTATCATCCCGTCCCCGCAGGCGGCTATGCAGCGCCTGAGCACATTGCGCTGATTGTGGTCGGCGCTCCAGTCGAACCGGGCCTTTCCGCCCTCGTACACGGTGTAGCCCGGCATGTTGGAGTCCGTGCGCGTTATGTGCGTGTGAGCCGGGTCGTCGCCGCCTCCGATGTTGAAGCGCGCTATGTTGAGCCGCAGCCCGTCCCTGCCGTAGCACAGCTCCGCCGCCAGCTGCGCCAGCGCGTCCGAGTAGCCTATGCGGTTGGCCCACCAGCACAGCGTGGTGCCCCAGCCCTCGAACACGCCCCGGTTTATGCGGTACCTCCTGTCGGCGGATATCGTCATTCTGCCGCCGTCCTCGCGCGCCGGCAGCCGGTATGTGCCCGCAGTTGCCTTCGCCCTGCGCCTGATGTGTGCGTTCATGTCCCTCAGCCCTTTCCGAATCGTGTATGTCCGTCACTTGTTCAGCAGGAACACTATGTTGAACGTAGTGCCCTGTCCCGGTTCGCTCTCGACCGATATCGCGCCGCCGCTGAGCGTCACTATCTCGCGCGCCAGCGCCAGCCCCAGCCCGACGCTGCCGGTGCGGGTGGAGGAGGGGCGGCTGTAAAAGCGCTCGAACAGATGGGGCAGCACGTCGGGCGCAATTCCGTCGCCGTCGTCGCTCACGCTCAGCTCTATCGTGAGCGGCGTGGCCACCGCGCGCACGCGGACATTGCCGCCGGGCGCGTGCTCCAGCGCGTTCTTTATCAGGTTGCCAATGGCCTCGGCCAGCCAGTCGGCGTCGTGCGGGAAGCAGGCCCCGCAGCCCTCCACGGTGAGCCGGGTGCCCGACATCTGCGCGCTGAGCCGGAAGGGCGCGGCCGCCGTCTCCAGCGTCTCGTCTATCGGGGCGTCGCGCAGATTCAGCTTGACCGCGCCCGCCTCCAGCCGTGCCATCTTAAGGAGCCCCTGCACCAGCCATTCGGTGCGTTCGAGCTGGCCCATGCTCTCGCTCAGGAAGCGCGCGCGGGTCTCCCCGTCCATCTCGGGCATGCGCTGCATCAGCTCCACGTACATGCGCAGGCTGGCCAGCGGGGTCTTGAGCTGATGCGACATGTCGGCCAGCAGCTCCTTCATGTAGCGCCGGTCGTTTATCGCGCGCTCGCCGCTGCTCATGCGCCGGGCGTACTGCTCGTGCAGCGCCAGCGCCAGCCTGTCCAGCGAGGCCGGGCCGTAGCGCGCTGCGGGCTCGCCGTCCACGGCCACGCAGTCCGCCATGCGCTCCACGCGCCGGTCCACGCGCCAGAGCAGCGCCGCCATGCAGGCAAAAAACAGCACAAACGCCGCCGCCACCGCGCCGCACGCAATGGCGCAGCAGGTGCCAAATACCCTCATGAAGTCGGGGTGGCGCGTGGGATTCATCCCAGCGTCGTAGCCGCAGCGGGCCAGCGGGGGCAGCCCGGCGTCCAGCTGCGCCTGAGTGCGGCCCGCGATGGCCGACCACTCCAGCGCGTTGTCGGGGGAGAGCAGCACGCTGCCCGCGAGGTACGCGTCCGCCTCCACCTCGGCGCGCACCTGCCGGCACGCCGCAGACCAGCTCAGCGCGGCCGCCGCCAGCTCCAGCGCCGCAAACACCGCCGCCATCAGCAGAAAGTATCGCCTGGGTATCAGTTTCATGCGCGCTATCGCTCCTTGGTATGAATGGCTGTATTATACCATTGAATCGCCGCGCTGAAAACCATTTCGGGCAAATCGGCGCAAAAAAGCCCCGCCCGCGCGGCCAATGGCGCACCATGAGCGGCCTGCCCGTCCTCACCCCGGAGCGGCCCTGTCCGTCCCGCGCCCGGGCGACGGCGGAAACGAGCATACCCCTCCGCAGGTCGGCCCGGGCAGCGGAGGAGAACCGCCCCTCCGGACACTGCATAACGCAGTGGTGAGGGCGAACCGTCTTTCCGTCCCCGCCAAAACGCACAGGCGGGAGCGCCGCAACCGCACTCACTCCCGCCAGTCTCCCAAGCCCGTCACACCCGCCGCATCCCCCAACCTCACATGACCAATCATCCCACGCCGCTTTACGCCCAAAGCCCGATTGCCCTGCGCAGCGCAATGCCCCCGCTCCAGGCTGCTGCCCGACCACCCCGCCATCCGCCAAAACGCACCGGCGGGAGCGACCGCCACCGCAGCCGCTCCCGCCCCAGTCCCATCTATATCCCGGTATCAGTCCACTATCTCGTCCAGCATCGCCAGCGCCGCCACGTATATCCTCATGCAGGCGATGACCTTGTCTATGTACAGCACCTCGTCCATGCCGTGCGCGCCGCCGTGGCCCTCGGGCAGGAACACCTTCACGTTGTCGTCGCCGGGTATGCCCGGGCCGTAGGATATGGCGTTGGGCACCACGCGCGAATACGTGCCGCCGCCCATCGTGTAGGGCTCGTCGTCGCGGCCGGTGATGTCCTTGTAGAGCTGCTGCAGGGCGACCACGCGCGCGTCGTCTTTGGGTATGTAGAAGGGCTTGGTGTGGCTTATGCGCGCTATGGAGTAGCCGCGGCGCGCCCAGTCGGCCTCGAGGGTCGCAAGCAGCCACTCCTGGTCTATCTTTATCGAGGAGCGGCAGTCCACGCTCACGGTGAGCACGCCGTCCTTCAGGTGCGCCACGCCGTACACCAGCGCCAGCTTGCCCGATATGTCGTCGGAGAAGGCCACGCCCTCGCTCTCGCCGTAGGAATCGGCGGTCAGCTCCTTGAGGTTGCGTATGGCGTCCGCGCAGCTGCCGGTGAGCAGCGCGGCCTCGTCCAGCGCGCGGGTGAGCAGCGCTATCGCGTTTATGCCGCCGTCGGGCGAAGCCGCATGGCCGGGCTTGCCGTGGGCGACCACGCGCGTGCCGCCCTCGCAGGACTCGGAGGTTATGCGGGCGCGCAGCTCGCCGTCCAGCCCGTCCAGTGCGGCGGCTACGGCCCCGGCCTCCAGCGCGAGCACGCACTCGGCGCGGTCGGGTATCACGTTGCGCACGGTGCCCGAGTCAAAGGCGGTCAGCGTGCCGCGGCAGTCGGCGCGTATCTCGGCGTCGACCGAGCCCTTCTGGCCGTAGTTGACGGGGAAGCCCGCGTCGGGCACCAGCGAGGTCCTGGGGAATACCACGCCGCGCTTGGCAAGTTCGACCATGTCCTGCATGCCCGTCTCCTCGCTCAGTCCGCATATCAGGCGCAGGCCGTGGCGGAGCGGCCAGCCAAAGTCGCGCAGCATGCGCATCGCGAACAGTCCGGCCACCGCCGGGCCCTTGTTGTCGCCCACGCCGCGCCCCACCAGCGCGTCGTACTCGGGCAGGTAGGTCGCCCCGAACTGGGGGTATATCCAGCCGTCGCCCACGGGCACCACGTCCAGATGGCCTATCACGCCCAGCGAGTCGGCATAGTCGCCCATGTAGATGGAGCCCGCGTAGCCGTCGTGGTCCACGGTCTCAAAGCCGTAGTGGCGGCCGCGCTCCAGCGCCGTGTCCCGCACCCGGCGGCATTCCGGGCCGAAGGGCGCGCCCGGCTCGGCCAGGTCGGCGCGGCTCACGGAGGGTATGCGCGCCCAGGTCTGTATTTCTTCAATAAACTCCTGCCTGTGCGCGCTTATCCATTCGTCGGCGCGCGCGAGCAGCTTTTCTATCTCGGGTCTCATGTGTATCCTTCCTTTCGTAAAGCTCACCGGCTTCGGCAACAATTATAGCACATATCGCCCGCGCTGAAAAGGAAAAACCGCCCACCTCAGCCCTTGACCGCGCCTATCATCACGCCCTGCACAAAGTAGCGCTGCGCAAACGGGTAGACCGCAAGTATCGGCACGGTCGATACGATTATGGTGCAGTACTTTACCAGGTCGCGCGCCATGGACAGCTCTATGAAGTCGCTCGAAGCCTCGTTGGCGGAGTTGTTGAGTAT
>JBJEUC010000126.1:0-4570 GCA_051883635.1 Candidatus Fimadaptatus sp. | reverse complement strand
TTAAGACCCTTTTCCGCCCGGGGTGCAAGATATGCTTCCATAGTACCGCTCTCCATACAGCCGCGCAGCCCGCCGCTCACCGGCAGCGGGCCGCGCGGCCCTCATATTATTCCTCAGGCAGGAAGTGCATCAGCATTGCGTCAAAGTAGTTCATGTCGAAGCCCTCGTCGGTGAACACCGCGTTCAGCGCGCTGCCGTAGTAGTCCACCACGAACGCCTCGGCCTCGCCGTCCCCGGTGGTCACAGTGCCGCTTTGCCAGCTCAGCCCCGTGAGCTCCTGGCCGGCTATTGCGAAATCGACAGTGCCGTCTGCGTGGAACGTGAGGGAATACTCGCCGCCCAGCATCGAGGCGTCCACCGTATAGCCGCTGACCTCCGCGTTCACGCAGACGTACTTGCGCTCCAGGCGCTCGGAAGCGTCGGCGCCCGCCGGGGCCGTGCCGCCTATCACGATGGGCTGGTTGACCAGCGGATCCCACACCGCCTCGGCGTCCTGGCTGAATATGATGTAGCCGCCCGCCTCGTTGCCGTATTGCAGGAAGCCCTCCTCCAGCAGCGCCATGGGCATATCCGCCGCGTCGCCCTCGCCGAAGTACACTATGCCGCTCTCCGCGTCCTGATACCAGCTGTGCGCCTCGGGCTCGCCGAAGCTCAGCACGCCGCTGCCGTCCCCGTTCAGCTCAAGGGTGATGTCCAGGCCCAGCGTCTCGCGGAGGTCGCCGGTCAGGCCGCCGGTGCAGAGGTAGCAGGCGTGCCACATGCCCACGAAGCCGTCGGTGTCGCCGGTCGCGGCGGGCGCGGTGGTCTCGGTGGGCTCGTCGGTCTCGGTGGGCTCGATAGGCGCGCCCTCGCCGCGCACGAACAGCACGCGCGAACCGTCCTCATCCATGCTCAGGCGGCCGTCATCGGTCAGGGTCACGGTCATGCCTTCGATGTCCAGCGCGTCACCGTTCATCGTCCAGGTCGTGTAGCTCGTTTCCTCGCCGTCGAAGCACACCGCCGTGCCGTCGGCGTAGATGGTCATCTCCATCGTCATGCCGAAGTCGCTCAGGCTCAGCTCGCTGCCGTCCATCTCAAGAGTGTCGCCCAGCCACGTGCCCAGGAACGGCGTGATATCGCCGGTCGCGGTCGTCGGGGCGGAGGGAGCGTCGGTCGGGGTGGGCAGGGCATCGTCCACACGGCTTAGCAGTATGCTGGCCTCGTCATCCGCCACGCACAGCTGCCCGTCCCCGGTCAGCGTCGCGCCGACATCAAAGATACTGAGGGTGTCGCCGTCCAGTGTCCAGGTCACGACCTCGTATTCCTCGCCGTCATACGTCGTCGCCGTGCCGTCGGCGTTGATGGTCACCATCATCGTCATGCCCAGCTCGGCAAGATCCATCACCTGGCCGTCCATCTCCAGCGTATCGCCCAGCCACGTGCCCAGGAAGGGCGTGATGTCGCCGGTCGAAGCGGGCACGGCGGTCCCGGTGGGTTCGTCGGTCTCGGTGGGCTCTATCGGCGCGCCCTCGCCGCGCACGAACAGCACGCGCGAACCGTCCTCATCCATGCTCAGGCGGCCGTCATCGGTCAGGGTCACGGTCATGCCTTCGATGTCCAGCGCGTCACCGTTCATCGTCCAGGTCGTGTAGCTCGTTTCCTCGCCGTCGAAGCACACCGCGGTGCCATCGGAGTAGATGGTCATCTCCATGGTCATGCCGAAGTCGCTCAGGCTCAGCTCGCCGCCGTCCATCTCAAGAGTATCGCCCAGCCACGTGCCCAGGAAGGGCGTGACGTCGCCGGTCGCGGTCGTCGGGGCGGAGGGAGCGTCGGTCGCCGCGGGCGCGGGCGCAAGCGGCTCGGACTTGACCGCAGCCAGCAGCGCGTCCACATCGGGCAGGAGCGCCGGGTCAGTGATGCAGTCATCCGGCGCGAAGGCCTCGCTGCCGTCCATGTTCAGGAAGGCAGAGTCGCTCACGCTCTCAACGGCATCGCCCAGGTAGACCGTCTCAAGGCTCGTGCAGCCGTCGAACACGTAGCCGCCGATGTTGCGTACGCCGTTTACGAACACGACCTCGCGCAGGCTGGTGCAGCCCGAGAACACGGAGTCCGGCAGGTTCTCAAGCGGCGCGTAGCAGATGACCGTCTCCAGCGCCTCGCAATCGGAGAAGGCCCAGTAGGCGAGCTCGGTATAAGTTTCGGGTATGACCAACGAGCGCACCGGCAGCTCCGCCTCGAAGTTGTCGCCGCCGCAGGCGCGGCTCATCATGCTGCCGCCTATCATGGTCAGCTGCGTGCCGTCTATCTCGCGCGGCAGCACCAGGTTGAGCTCGCTGCCCATGTACTCGTCCAGGCGGGCGTACTCATCGTCGTACCAGAAGTCGTCGCCCGGCAGGGGCTCGTAGGGCATGACCACAGTTTCCCGCGGCGCAGCCTCAATGTCATCGGACCCCTGGTTGGAGGGTGCGCCGCCGAAGAAGGACGACTTGCTCCCGGTATCCTCCGCCGCGCTGTCATTGGACGCGCTGCCCAACGACCACAGGGACGTGCCGTCGGCCAGCGCCGGGGCGCACGCCATGAGCGCCGCCAGCAGCACCGCCATTATCATCCTTGCCGTTTTCATATTCATTCTACCCTATCCTCCATTTCATTGCAAGTACCCGGCCGCATTTTATGCGTCCTGCGCCGCCTGACACTCCTCAAACGCCTCGTAGGGCGAGACGCTCCCCGCGCACACGGCGGCCAGGCCCTCGCTATAGCTGTCCACATAGCCAAACGGCATGTACAGCAGCGTGTATATCTCCTCCTCGGAGGGCATAACGCTCTCTATCACGTTGCAGGAGCGGCAGGTCACCCAGCCCTGCTCCCGGTTCACGCGGAACTGGGCGTAGTATATCTCGCTGTTGACCAGCGTCGTGAACACGGCGACATCGGCAAAGGCCGCTTCGTCAAAGGTCAGCGGGCAGTCCACCGTGACCGAGACCATGTCGTCGTACAGGAATATGGTCACGTCGGCCTCGCCCAGCCCGTTGTCGAGCTCTCCGGTCAGCCGGAACAGCTCGTCCTCCGCGTCGTATTCGTAGTTCAGCTCATGCGCATCCAGCGCGCTCCTTACCACCTGAGCGAGCGCGTCCACCTCGACCTGCGCCGAGGCCACGGCGCCCATCGCCATCATGCATACCGCAAGTATGATTGCAACGAGCTTCTTCATTCGATATCTCCTCTCACTTGTCCATATCGCTTTCGGGGTCTATGCCGCGCCGGGCCATCACGTCCGCAAAAAAGTCCTCGATGGCCTGCGCGGCCGCGGAGTAGCCCTTCGGAAAGCTGTTGGAGCCCCAGGCCCTTATCTCCCTGCCGTCCTCAAAGGACGCGCTCAGCGAGAAGCCCTTGCCGTCCAGCACGTCCGGGCTGCTTTTGGAAAATCCGTTCCAGTCCCACAGGCCGTGGTCGGCTATCAGCTGCTCAAGGCGCCTGACCTCCTCGTCCTCCAGCGGCACGTCCGTGTACTCCAGGCGGCAGTACAGCTCAATGTCCGCAAGGTAACGCCCGCCCTCGCTGCGCACGCCGTAGGAGCACATCTGCTCGGTGCTCATGCCGTTCGTACTGTACGAAAAGCCGACCAGCCCGACGCTGCCCGTGCGGCCCGTCAGGCTGCCGCCTGCAAGGCTGCCGCCCATCAGCGGCACGAGCGCGAGCGCCAGCAGCAGCGACGCCAGCCGCGTCATACGCCCTCATCCCCCGCCGCCAGTATGCCGCTGAGCAGGGCGCACAGCCAGGAGGCGTGCTCACGCAGCGACAGCTCCAGCGCGTACTCCGCCTGCGCGGCGTCGGGCTCTATCTGATAGCCCGCGTACAGGCCCTCTATGGCCGCGCGGCGCGCCTCGACCGAGGCCACAAACAGCGCGCGCGCCGCCTGCACCGCATCCCGCTGCTCCTCGCCGCACAGCTCGTACCACCGGTCGTACTGGCGCTCTATCTCCGCCTGCCACAGGTCGCAGGCCGCGCGGGCGTCATCGGCGTCGCCCGTCATCATCAGCTCCATCGCCTCATGGTAGATCTGGATGTGCGTTTCGCAGTAGTCTATCTCGCTGCTGCCCCCGGACATCGTCCAGACGTTGCAGAAGGCCGGATACATGCCGTCGCCCACAGGCCAGTCCTCGCCGCCCTCGTCCGGGCCCAGCTCCTGCATGAGCCGCTGCCAGTCCGCCCTGA
The DNA here is from genome assembly GCA_051883635.1 of Candidatus Fimadaptatus sp. Classification (GTDB taxonomy): domain Bacteria; phylum Bacillota; class Clostridia; order Christensenellales; family Aristaeellaceae; genus Fimadaptatus. The sequence goes on along the minus strand of JBJEUC010000126.1, from coordinate 376 downwards.
GCGCGGCTATCATCTCGTCGTCGGCCACACCGTCCACCTTGAGCCCGGCGTACTTCTCGTAGTCCTTGACCGCCTGCTCGGTATTGCCGCCGAACTTGCCGTCCGGGAGCTCGAACAGCCAGCCGCTCTCAAACAGCATCAGCTGCAGCTCGGTCACATCGTCGCCCGCGTCGCCGCGCTTGAGGTCGGCCAGCGCCGCCGAGGTCGGCAGCAGCAGCAGCGCCATAAATACGCATATCGCCCGTACAAGTCTTTTCATGTCCCCTCATCCTTTCGTTTCGTCCTGCTGCCGCGCGCCGCAATGCGGACAGTAGCGCATGTGCGCGGACAGCACCGTGTCGCATACCGGACAGAGCCGGTGCCTGAGCTGATAGAG
>JBJEUC010000125.1:0-4581 GCA_051883635.1 Candidatus Fimadaptatus sp. | reverse complement strand
AGGGGATTATGCCCCAGTTGATGAGGTTGGAGCGATAGCGCTTGGTCGCATATTCGCGGGCTATGTTGGCGCGGCCGCCCAGCACGCGCTGGCAGCTGGCCGCCTGCTCGCGCGCGGAGCCGTCGCCGGGCTTGAGCGCGAACACCAGCGTGCCCAGCTCTATATCGCAGTTGGGCAGGCCCGACGTCTCGAGCAGCGCGACCGCCTCCTCGTCCAGGGGCGTGCCCTCCACCACGTTCGCGCGCAGGGAGGCCTCCGCCTGGCGCACCTTGCGGGCCAGGGGCACATAAGAGGGCACCTTGCGCGACAGCGCAAAGCCCGCCAGCCGCTCGGGATTGGAGCGGTAGGAGGAGGTGTCGCCCGAGGGTATCAGCTCGTCGGTCGTGGTCACGGGGTCGTATATCGCCGCGGCGGTCCTGAGCACCATGTTCTCGCTCATCGGGTAGAACCTGGGCCAGTCGGATATATTGGGGCCGTACTTGAGCTGATGCTCGGGCTGCGGATGGCCAAAGCCGTGGTATATGCGCTTGTTGTACGCGCCGCAGTCGAACTCGTAGGAGTAGTCCAGGTCCTGCGGTATCTCCACCTTGTCCGCGCCGGTCAGTATGCCGTCGTTGAGCGCGGTGGCGGCGATGGAGCGCGCGTCCATCAGCGCCACATAGGCGCTCTGGCCCTCGCCCGGCTTGGAGCCCTCGCGGTTGGGGAAGTTGCGCGTTGTATGGCGCAGCGAGAGGCCGCCGTTCTGCGGCACGTCGCCCGCGCCGAAGCAGGGGCCGCATATGGCCGTGCGCAGTATCGCGCCCGAGGCCAGCAGCTTTTCCACCGAGCCGTTGCGCAGCAGGTGCATCAGCTGCGGCTGCGAGGCCGGGTAGGTGCTCAGCTGGAAGTGGCCGTAGGTGAGGTCCTTGCCCGCCAGCATGGCCGCGACGGTGGTGAGGTTTTCAAACGTTCCGCCCGAGCAGCCGGCCACTATGCCCTGCTCGGCGCGCACGCCCTCGCAGGTTATCTTGCTGCGTATCTCGGGCGCGGTGAGGCCCAGCTCGTTCATTATGTCGGCGGCGTTGGCGTTGAACTCGTCTATCGTGAACACGTTGCTGGGGTGGAAGGGCAGCGCTATCATCGGGCGTATCTTGTCCAGCTCGATGGTTATCGCGCCGTCATAGAGCGCGCCATTTGCGGGCTCCAGCTCGCGGTAGTCCTCGGCGCGGCCGTGTATCTGCAGATAGCGCTTGACCTTTTTGTCGGTGCGCCACACGGAGCTTAGGCAGGTGGTCTCGGTGGTCATCACGTCTATGCCGCCGCGGAAGTCGACGCTCAGCTCGTCCACGCCCGGGCCGATGAACTCCAGTATCTTGTTCTTGACCAGGCCCTTGGCAAACACGGCCTTTATGAGCGCCAGCGCCACGTCCTGCGGGCCCACATACGGCGCGGGACTGCCGGTGAGGTAGACCGCCACCACGTCGGGATAGGCGACGTCGTAGGTGCGCCCCAGCAGCTGCTTTACCAGCTCGGGGCCGCCCTCGCCCACGCCCAGCGTGCCCAGCATGCCGTAGCGGGTGTGGCTGTCCGAGCCCAGCAGCATCTTGCCGCAGCCGGCCATCATCTCGCGGGCGTACTGATGTATCACGGCCAGGTGCGCCGGCACGAAGTCGCCGCCGTACTTTATGCAGGCCGACAGACCGAAGGCGTGGTCGTCCTCGTTGATGGTGCCGCCCACGGCGCACAGCGAGTTGTGGCAGTTGGTGAGCACGTAGGGCAGGCGGAATTCCTGCATATCGCCCATGCGCGCGGTCTGGATTATGTTTACATAGGTGATGTCATGCGACAGCATGCCGTCAAAGCGGAGCTTGAGGCTGTTCATATCCCCGCTGGTATTGTGCGACTCCAGTATGCGATAGGCGATGGTGCCCTCGCGGCCGCCGGTTTCGCCCTGAGCGGGCACAAGCGTTCCGCCGATATAGCGCATCGGCTGCATCTGACAATTGACCATGCGAATTCCTCCCGTAGCTTATGGCTCCCTGTAAGCAGTACATGATGCCAAAATGTTAATCCCTTGACCGGTATAAGTCAAGCAGCGCAGCGGCACGCCCCTGTTAATTTTGCGCGAGCGTGCATAATTATAAATCGCCATGCACGGGCGGCAGGCCGCGGCGCGCCGCAGGTCACTTCATCGTCAGGTAGCGCCCCGCCATCGACGCGGCCACCGCGCCGTCGGCCGCCGCCGTTATCACCTGACGGAGGGGCTTTTTGCGTATGTCCCCGGCGGCGAACACGCCGGGCAGCGAGGTCGCCGTGTCCTCGCCCGCCACGATAAAGCCGGCCCCGTCCAGCTCCAGCTGCCCCTGGACCAGCTCGCTCTGCGGCGTCTGGCCCACGGCGACGAACGCGCCCTGCACCTCCAGCGCGCTCTCCCCGCCGGTCCTTACGTTGCGCAGGCCGATGCGCTCCAGCGCGCGGCCGCCCTCAAAGCCGGTCACGACGCTGTCCCAGATTATCTCCACATTGGCCGCGCCCCTGAGCCTGCTCGCGAGCGCCGCGTCGGCGCGCAGCTCGCCGCGCCGGTGTATCAGGTACACCCGCTTACACAGCCCGGCCAGGTACAGCGCGTCCTCGGCGGCCGTGTTGCCGCCGCCCACCACCGCCGTGACGCCGCCGCGATAGAACGCCCCGTCGCAGGTAGCGCAGTAGGACACGCCCCTGCCCCGGAACAGCTCCTCGCCCGGCGCGTCCAGGCGGCGCGGCTGCGCGCCCATGCACAGTATGCAGCTGCTCGCCCGCACCTCGCCCTCCTGCGTGTGCGCGAGCTTTACCTCGCCCGCAAGCTCCAGGCCCTCCACGCCGTCATAGCGCACCTCGCAGCCTGCCGCCTCGGCCTGCTGCTGAAACGCCATCATCAGCTCCGGCCCGCCCACGCCCTCGTGGAAGCCCGGATAGTTCTCTATCACGTTGGTTGTGGAGGCCTGACCGCCCACCATCAGCTTTTCCAGCACCGCCGCTTTAAGCCCCATGCGCGCGGCGTACAGCCCCGCCGTCATGCCCGCAGGGCCGCCGCCGATTATCATTACGTCCAGCATCGTTTCTCCTTCCCGCGCCGCTGACGGCGCGCAGGTCTATCGGTGTCACATGTGTGCGCGGCCCGTTCAGGCTGCGCCTGCGGCATGATGCGCATAACTGACCGCATCCGGCCCCCTAAGCCGCATTTCCAAAGAACGCCGCAGAGGTTGTCGCGCGCCGCCGCGCTATGCAGGTCGTTCACCGGAGCAGCCTGCCAGGGGCGCTCCGACGGGCGTGCCGCCAATGACCGCCGCCCGTCATCGCACTTTGCGCAGAGCCGCCGCGCCGCTGACCGCGCGTTCCTTCCTTAATATGCCGCTCGAGCGCGTTCCATATGCCTGCCTGGTAATTTATGCCAATTCGCCCCCGAAGATTGACTTCGCGCGGCGCATAGTGTTACCATTTGATTGCATTGATTGCAAAATTATTTCAAAGGAGTGAATCGTATGAACCGTATCTGCAAAGCAATGGTGAGCGCCGCCTGTGCACTGGCGATGAGCGTGAGCGGAGCCGCGCTGGCGGGCGGCTGCGAGGGGACGGCAGGTTCCCCATGCGCATACCGTCCCTGCCCGACCGCGTCCCTGAGCTGCGACGGCAGCCGGACGTGCGTTCAGATATCCGGGCGCCGCTGCGTACGGCGCAGGCCCTGCGCACGGCCTACCTGCGCCGCGACCGCGAGGCTCACTGCGACTGCGAGGCCCACCGCGACTGCGAAGCCTACTGCGACTGCGAAGCCCACCCAGGCCGCGACCGCCGCGCCTACCGCGACTGCGAAGCCCACTCAGGCCGCGACCGCCATGCCCACTCAGGCCGCGACCGCCGCGCCTACTGCGACCGCCCAGAGCGGCAGCAGCAACGCCGCGATGGCGCAGCAGGTATTCGAGGAGGTCAACCGCGAGCGCGCCGCCGCCGGGCTGGCTGCGCTCGAGCTGGACGACGGACTGAGCGCCGCCGCGCAGATACGCGCGGGCGAGATAACCCGGAGCTTCTCCCACACGCGGCCCGACGGCAGCAGCTTTTCCACCGTGACCGGCGGCGCGTACGGCGAGAACATCGCCAAGGGCCAGTCCAGCGCCGCGCGCGTGATGGCCGCGTGGATGTCCTCCAGAGGGCACCGCGCCAACATACTGAACGCGCGCTACACCCGGATAGGCATATGCGCATACGAGTACGGCGGCGTGATGTACTGGGTGCAGCTGTTCGGCCGGTAAGCCCGGCGCGCGCCCGCACATAAAACGCGCATGTACGGCCTTTCCTCACCGCACCGACGTGCCCCGCAGGCGCGCGCAACGCAGTCGCCCCGCACCCATCGCGGATGCGGGGCGGCTGCGCGTCCCTGGGCAGGGCCCTATTCCACCTCGCCGCGATCCTGCAGCACCTTGCGCATGCGCTCCATGCCATAGGCGATGGCGCAGCCCACCGCGAAGCACGCGACGTAGACCGCTATGCTGGCCGCGTCCTGCGCGCCCTGGCCAAATGGCAGTATGCCCGCCGTGGAGGCGACGACTATGCCGAATATCAGATCGG
>JBJEUC010000124.1:0-4584 GCA_051883635.1 Candidatus Fimadaptatus sp. | reverse complement strand
CGCCGCTTATGGCTGCGGCAGCAGCCTTGTGGCAGCCTCCGGCGGCCAAGGAGGGATAGGGGGATTGCGAGTTCCCCCTACTCCCTCCTTGGATTCTCTGCTCACCCCTTTGTACCGCCGCCGCTCCGCTATGGGGTTGGAGGCGGCGGAGCGGCGCGTGCTTACGCGGCGCTCTGGCGTTGGGGCAGGGGGGTGCTTTGCGCTTTTACGATGAAGCAAATTCTGTTCCGTGGGGCAAGCTCCCCTGCGAAGCAATTGCCGCGAACCCGCCTTCCCGGTTGATGGGGAGGCGGGTCTGCTGTGCTGCGGCGCGGCTGGGGAGCGTGAGGGCGGGGCAAATAGCGCCCGCAATGTAAACTTGCGTGTTTATCATTGACCTGAGCGGTCGATTCGTGCTATGCTATAATGTACTATTGGGCAAAACAGGAGGCAGAGCATTTGGCTGTTTCTGATATGAAGCTTTCCGAGCGCATCGAGCGCGCGATGGGGCGCGTGCAGAAGGCCACGCGCTATATGGGCGGCGAAATGGGCGAGGTGATAAAGGATCCCGCGTCCGTTAAGGTGAGGTATGCGTTCCTGTTTCCGGACGTATACGAGGTGGGCATGTCCCATCTGGGCATGAAGATACTCTATCACACGATAAACCGGCGTAAGGACGCCTGGTGCGAGCGCGTGTTCTCGCCCTGGCTGGACATGATAGAGGAGATGAAGCGCGAGGGGATACCGCTGTTTTCGCTGGAGAGCCGCACGCCCGTGCGCGAGTTCGACCTTGTGGGCGTGACGCTTCAGTACGAGATGAGCTACTCCAACATACTGGACGCGCTGGACATGGCCGGGATACCGATAAGGAGCGCCGACCGCACCGAGGGCCCGTTCCTTATAGCGGGCGGCCCCTGCGCGTTCAACCCCGAGCCGCTGAGCGACTTCTTTGACATATTCGTGCTGGGCGACGGCGAGCAGTCCACCCACGACACGATAGACGCCTACATAAAGTGGAAGGAGGCCGGCCTGCCGCGCGAGGAGTACCTGCGCATGTGCGCCCGGATACCGGGGGTATATGTGCCCTCGCTGTACGACGTGAGCTACAATGCAGACGGCACGGTGGCCTCGGTCACGCCAAAGCCCGGTTCAGGCGCGCCCGCGCGCGTGATGAAGGCGCTGGTGAACGACCTCACCGCCGCCGACTTCCCAGACCAGATGATAGTGCCCTATGGCGAGATAGTCCACGACCGCATAATGCTGGAGATATTCCGGGGCTGCACGCGGGGCTGCCGCTTCTGCCAGGCGGGCATGATATACCGCCCGGTGCGCGAGCGCTCCATGGAGCGCCTGCTGGAGCTGGCCCAGAAGCTGGTCGACTCCACGGGCTATGAGGAGATATCGCTCTCCAGCCTCTCCAGCGGCGACTATTCCTGCCTGCCGGAGCTGGCGACGGAGCTGATGCGCCGCTTTGCCGAAAGGCGCGTGTCGGTCACGCTGCCCTCGCTGCGCGTGGACAGCTTTGTCAAGGACACCCTGGCCCAGACCCAGCAGGTGAAAAAGACCACGCTCACCTTCGCGCCCGAGGCCGGCTCACAGCGGCTGCGCGACGTGATAAACAAGGGAGTGACCGAGGAGGACCTGCTGCGCAGCGTGCGCGACGCGTTCGAGGGCGGCTGGAGCAGCATAAAGCTCTATACCATGCTGGGCCTGCCCACCGAGGTGACGGCCGACCTGGACGGCCTGGTGCAGCTCACGCGCGACGTGATAGGCCAGTACTTTGCCGTGCCAAAGGAGCAGCGCGCGCGGGGGCTGCGCGTGGCGGTGTCCACCTCCACCTTTGTGCCCAAGCCGCATACGCCCTTCCAGTGGGAGCCGCAGGACAGCTTGGACACGATAGAGGAAAAGCAGCGCTACCTGGTGAGCCAGTTCCGCGGCATGAAGTCAGTGGACTACAAGTACCACGAGAGCGAGATAAGCTTCATGGAGGCCTGCTTCGCGCGCGGCGACCGCAGGCTGTGCCGCGTGCTGGAGTACGCGCATCAGCTGGGCTGCCGCTACGACGGCTGGCACGAGCAGTTCCGCTACGACCTGTGGCTCAAGGCGTTTGAGATGGCGGGGCTTGACCCGCACTTCTACGCCAACCGCCGCCGCGCCGAGGATGAGGTGCTGCCCTGGGACCACATTGACGCGGGCGTGACCAAGGAGTTCCTGCTGCGCGAAAAGCACCGCGCCGAGCGCGGCGAGGTGACTCCGGATTGCCGCAAGGCCTGCCAGGGCTGCGGGCTCAAGCGATACGAGGGGGCGTGCCGCTGATGAGGATACTGTTTGAGTTTTACAAGGGGCCGCGGCTCAGGTTCGTGTCGCTGCTGGACATGCAGCGGCTGATGCAGCGCGCGCTCAGGCGCTCCGGGCTGCCGGTGCGCTATTCGGGCGGCTTTTCGCCGCACGCGGCGATGTCGTTCGCCTCGGCGCTGGGCATAGGCATGTGGAGCTCCTGTGAGATACTGGACGTGAAGATGGAGCGGGAGTGCCCGCTGGAGGAGGCGTTTCGCCGCATGAACGCCGCCCTGCCCGCCGATATGCACATCACGCGGGTGTCGGCCGTTGCGGATTCGCATCCGGCCTCGATGGCGCGGCTGAGCTGGGCCGATTACGAGATAACGCTTCCGCCCGAGCGGGCGGACATTGCCCGCTCGGCGCTGGAGCTTATGAACGAACGGGAGATAATCGCGCTGCGCAAGACCAAGTCGGGCGAGCGCGAGTGCGACGTGCGCCCGATGATAGCGACGCTGTCCACTGAGGAGCTGCCCGGGGGCGGCGTAAGGCTCGATGCGCGGCTGCGCATGTGCGAGCAGGCCACGCTCAAGCCGGAGCTGCTTCTGAGCGTGGCGGCGGCGCGGCTGGGGCGCGAATATGAGGCGGGCGACGCGGACATTGCGCGGCGCGCGCTGCTTACCGGCGACGACGCCGCGACCGCGCGGCCCATCATTACCGACGGCGCAGAGCAGACCTATCCCGCCTGACGCCGCGTGTGGAGCGCAGGGCTCCGGGGAGAGCAGATGCAAAGCGATATTATAGTTGAATCAGTGTACGGCCGCACGCGGCTGGCGGTGGTGGAGGACGGCCGCCTGCGCGAGCTGTACAGCGAGCAGGCCGGCAGCGAGAAACTGGTGGGCAACATATACATGGGCCGGGTGGAAAACGTGCTGCCGGGAATGCAGGCGGCCTTTGTGAACATAGGCCTTGACAAGAACGCCTTCCTGTACGCGGGCGACCTTGCGCCCGGGCCCGACTGCCGCTTTGAGGACAGCGAGCTGCGCGCGGCGCAGATACCGATACAGAAGCTGGTAAGGCCCGGCCAGGAGATCATGGTGCAGGTGATAAAGGAGCCGGGCGGAGCCAAGGGCCCGCGCATTTCGACCCACGTGACGCTGCCGGGCCGCACGGTGGTGCTGCTGCCCACGGTGGAATACGTGGGCGTGTCGCGGCGCATACCCGAGAACGAGCGCGAGGAGCTGCGCGGGCGCATGCTGGAGATAAAGCCCGAGGGCATGGGCGCGATAGTGCGCACGGCCGGGGCGGAGGCGAGCGACGACGAGTTCCGCGCGGACCTTGGGCAGCTGCTGGGCGCATGGGAGGACATATGCCGCCGCGCGCGCTTCGTGAGCGCGCCGCGCCTTATCCACGCCGACGATACGCTGGTGCTGCGCGCCGTGCGGGACATGCTGTGCGCGCCGGGCGCGCGCATGCTGATAGAGGACGAGCGCTGCTACCGGGCGGCGCTGGGCGCGGCCCGCGACTTTGCCCCGGCGCTGGCCGGGCGCATAGAGCGCTACGAGGGCAGGCGGCCCCTGTTTGAGCTGTACGACGTGGACGCGCAGGCCGAAAAGGCGCTGGGCCGGCGCGTGTGGCTCAAGAGCGGCGGGTATCTGGTGATAGACCACGCCGAGGCCATGACCGTGATCGACGTGAACACCGGCAAGTTCGTGGGCGGCAAGGGCCTGCAGGACACCGTGCTGAAGGTCAACCTGGAGGCCGCTCAGGAGATAGCCAACCAGCTGCGCCTGCGCGATGTGGGCGGCATAATCGTGATAGACTTCATCGACATGGACGCCGCCGAGAGCCGCGCGCTGGTGATACAGACGCTCAGGGACGCGCTCAGGAGCGACCGCACCAAGACCAACGTGGTGGGGCTGACCGGGCTGGGCATGCTGGAGATGACGCGCCGGAAGGTCTACCACTCGCTGCGGGGCCAGCTGACTCAGAGCTGCCGCCGCTGCGGCGGCGAGGGCTGGGAGTACACCCCGGACGCGCAGGCGCGCCGGGCGCTCATGGCGGTGCGCAGCCGCGACGCGGACGCGGAGACGCCCCTTCTGATACGCGCGCCGGGCGCGGTGGTGCGCGCGCTGGCGACCATTGGCGCGGCCCGCACCGCGCCCATCTATGCGCTGGCGGACGAGAGCGTCAGGGACTTTGCCCTTGAACCCGCGCCCCATGACCTGCCGGCGGGCGCAATACGCCTTGAACCTTATCGGGAGGACGAAAGATGACAGATACGCCCCGCATTACCATGGACGCGATAGCGGTCGAGCCGCGCCTGAT
>JBJEUC010000123.1:0-4591 GCA_051883635.1 Candidatus Fimadaptatus sp. | reverse complement strand
TGGTATATACCACGACCATTTCGGGCCGCGCAACGGTGGCCGTTACCACGCTGTCGGTCTCCAGCATAGCCGACATAATGCGCTCGGGCGTAATAACGCAGGACACCCGGCTGCTCATACTGGACGCGGAGGGCGCGGCGGTCTACTCCGAGCTGAGCGAGGAAGAACTGCTCTCGCTCGATACGGCGGCGCTGGGCACGGGCGTGGGCGTTGCGCTGCGCGAAAAGTGCATGGCGGTGCGCGTGCAGTCGGCGGGCACCGGCTGGAGCTACTATGAGTTCGTGCCCATGAACCAGATAACGGCGCTGCCCAACGAATACCTGATAGTGCTGGCCTGCATGTGCCTGCTGTTTGGCGTTTCCGCTGCGCTGGCGCTCTACTTTGTGGAGCGCATATCCTCGCCGATAACGCGCATGTACGCGGCGACGGGCGAGGGCGGCCTTGCGCAGAACGCGCCCGGGCTGGAGGAGATCAGCCGCCACGTGACCAGCTTCCTGAGCGATTATCAGGAGACGCGCGAGGAGGAGCAGTCGATGCGCGGCTATTACGCTGAGGTGGGCGTGATGCAGCTGTTTTCGGGCGGCATGGGCGATACGGGCAAGCTGCTCACTCTGCTCATGAGCGAATACGGCTTTTCCGATGCGGTGTTCCAGCTGGCCGTGATAGTCGTGGCGTTCGACTGGGCTGAGGGCGAGCCGGTGCAGGATACCGAGCGCCTCAACATGCAGCTCAACTTCAAGCCCGAGCTGGCGGCGTTCATATCGCGCTATATGCCCTGCCTGATAGTCGAGCATCGCGCCAACCAGTACGTCTGCCTGCTCAACCCGGGGCTGAGCGAGAGCCTGAGCGAAAGCGAGCGCCGCACCCGCGCAATGCTGGACGAGCTGATGCAGCAGCTGCGCAATACCGCGGCGCTGGGCAGCGTGGGCATATGCATGGCGCACGCGCACATGCTGCTGGACGAGCTGAGCGGGGAGTACGACGGCGTCATGCGCGCGCTCACGGCGCGCCCGCACGGCGAGCGCTGCTTCATGGGCTGCTGGGACGAGGTGCCGCAGGCGGCGGCGTCCTCCTATTCCATACGCGACGAGCTGCGGCTGCTCAGCGCGCTGCGCGCCGGCGACGCCGAGCGCACCCATGCGATACTGGGCGAGCTGGTCAAGACCGGCCCGGATACCAGCTACGCGCAGCAGATGGAGCTGGTGCATGAGCTGTACGTGACCGGAATGCGCTTCCTGGCCGAGCGCGACGAGACCCTGCCCGGCAGCGAGCGCTACAAGGGACTGTGCGCCGACGCGGAGCTGGTGGGCTCCAGCCGCCGCCCGGTGAGCGTGGAGGCCAAGCTCTGCCTGCTCAGCGACTTCTATGCGGAGATAATGCGCGTCAGCGCCGATGTGCCCGCGCAGCCGGAAGCATCCGCCGCCGCGCAGCCCCAGGACGAGGCGCCGGCAGGCGACGCCGACGGGCGCTCCAGCCTCACCGACGCGATAATGGAGTATGTGAACCAGAACTACGCAAGCGACCTGTATCTGGAGCGCATCGCGCAGAAGATGGGCCTGTCGGTAAAGTACATATCCAAGGTGTTCAAGGCGCGCACGGGCCGCAATCTCTCCGACTACATAAACGATGTGCGCATGGAGCACATAAGGGACATGCTGCTCACGACCGATATGAGCGTGAGCGCCATAAGCGAGGCGGCGGGCATATACTCGCGCACCACGCTGCTAAGGCTTTTCAAGAAATACGAGGGCATGACGCCCAGCGAATACCGCGAACTGGCGCGCAGCAAGGCCGCCCGGTAGCGGCGCGGGCGCTGCGGAGGCATTATGAAGGACAAGTATTCCGGCTATATCCGCTATGTGGGCGCGGAGTCGCCCGACCTGGAGAAGCATGACGGCGGCTTGAGACCGGCAGTGGGCGCGTGGAACGTGCAGGTAATGCGCGCAAACCGCGCCCATCCCGAGCAGGCCGACGGCGTGGGCAATACCTACAACCATGCGCCCAACCTCACCTGGTGGAACGGGCGCTTCTATCTGGCGTATCTCAGCAATCCCGTGAGCGAGCATACCGGCGCGGGCCAGACCTTTTTGTGCACCTCGCGGGATGCGCTCGACTGGACGAAGCCGCAGGTGCTGTTCCCGCCCTACGAGCTGGACCTGAGCCTGGACAACGGCCCCAATCAGGACCGCTTTGAGGAGGGCGCGTGCGCGTGCATGCATCAGCGCATGAACTTCTTCATTTCATCAACGGGCCGGCTGCTGGCGGTGGGCTTTTACGGCATAGCGCCCGAGGTGGGCACGATGCCCTGCCGGGGCTATGGCGTGGGCCGCGTGGCGCGCGAGATATACGCGGATGGCAGCTTCGGCCCGATATACTTTGTGCTGTACTCCACGCGCTGCGGCTACAACTGCGATACCTGCGCCTATCCCTACTACAAGGAGGCGGAGGACGAGGGCTTTGTGGCGGCGGTGGACGAGATGCTGGCCGATAAGCTCACCGTGCTGCAATGGTGGGAGGAAAACCGCGACTATCTGGAGGAGGAGGCCGCAGCCGGCGCGCTGGAGGACGACTTCTTTGCGATACGCGGCGCGGGCGAGGCCTTCAACTGGTATGCGCTGCCCGATGGGCGCATAGTGGGCCTGTGGAAGAAATCGCGCGCCTCGATAAGCGAGGATGGTGGGCGCACCTGGGCCGAGGTCATGGTGTCGCCCTCGCTGGTGATGTCGGGCGGCAAGCAGTGGGGCGAGCGCCTGAGCGACGGCCGCTATGCGCTGTGCTACAATCCCAACACCGACTCCACGCACCGCTGGCCGCTGGCGATAGTGACCGGCGAGGACGGCATAGAGTTCCGCGACATGCTGGCCGTGCATGGCGAGGTGCCGCCGCAGCGCTACTGGGGCTTCTGGCGCGATTACGGCGCGCATTACATACGCGGTCTGGAGGCCGGCGCGCAGAGCCCCGACGGCGCGCTCTACCTCACTTATTCGGTCAATAAGGAGGACATATGGGTGTCGCGCGTGCCCGTGCCGGTCACGGGCAGGGTGGAGCGCCATGTGCATGACGACTTTGCCGGCCTTGAACCGCGCACGTTTGTGCCGGGCTGGAACGCGTACAGCGGCGTTTGGAGCCGCGTGTCGCTGGAGCGCAGGCCCCTCCCCGACGCTCCCAAAAACAACGCGCTGCGCCTGCGCTGCCGCGACCCCTATGACTACGCCGCCGCCACGCGCGTGTTCCCCGAAAGCGAGCGCGTGCGCCTGCATGCGCGCGTTAAGCCCTGCCAGAACTACTTCGGCTGCCTGGAGATGGACATAACCGACGGGCGCGGCGCGTGCGTGTTCCGCACCATACTGGACAGCGACGGCACCGTAAAGCTCAAGCACGGCAACGGCTGGACGCACGCGGGCACCTATGGCTGGGGCGAGCTCAGCATGACCTGGGAGGTGGACTGCATTGACCGCACGGTGCGCTTTTGCCTGAACGGCGGCAGGTGGGAGGAATGGAAGTTCTTCAATAGCGCCGAGACCGTTGAGCGCATCAAGTTCCGCACCGGGCGCAGGCGGCGCGGCCCCTGGCTGGACGAGGATCGCGAGTTCCTGCCGCCGGACGATCTGCCCGGCGCGGGCGAGGAGCTCAAGCAGGAGTGCGTATATTATATAGAAGAGTTTGCCAGCGAAGCGCTGAACTGACGCAGCGGAGGGCAGGCGCGTGCCGAAACGGCAGCGCAGGCGAGTACATATCCGCAAGCGTTAGGCCGACCTTGAGCGAAGGCTGCGCGCCGCACATGCTTGTCGACGGCAGTGTGAGTGCCAATGCGGGCCGCTTCCCCGGCACGCCTGCCCGCGCTTGTCCATAACGGGAATGCGCATTCCACGGCGATACGCTGCCCAGACTCGGCCTGCCGGGGCGATAATAGCGGGCCATACGCGGCATAACGCTGAGCTTGCGCGCGGGAACTGGTTTTTGAGCGAATGCGGCTAAAGCGGGTGCGGGCGAACTGAAGCGCTGCGGCGTGCGGTTCGCCCCGGGGACGCCCGCTTCATGCGGCAGAATCGATTTGTGAAAAGAGGCAATGGTTTTATGAACGGCATCAGAAACGGGATCTACCCCACGATGATAACGCCCTACAACGCCGACGGCAGCGTGGACATGGGCGCGCTGGACGCGATAGTGGACTGGTACGCCGCTGGGCAGGTCGACGGCATATTCGCCGTGTGTCAGTCCAGCGAGATGTTCTTCCTCAGCGAGGACGAGCGCGTGGCCGTGGCGCAGCGCGTGGTCGCAAGGGCGGGCGGGCGCATGAGCGTGGTGGCCTCGGGCCACATATCCGACGGCCCCGCCGACCAGGCGCGCGAGCTGCGCCGCATGCGCGATACCGGCGCTCAGGCGATAGTGCTGGTGAGCAACCGGCTGGCGGCCGCCGACGAGGACGACGATGTGCTGCTGCGCAATCTGGACGCGCTGATGAATGCGGTGCCGGACGTGCCGCTGGGCATGTACGAGTGCCCCTATCCCTACAAGCGGCTCCTGTCGGCGCGCGTGCTGGAGGAGATGGCCGCCAGCGGGCGCTTTGCCTTCATAAAGGACACCTGCT
>JBJEUC010000122.1:0-4593 GCA_051883635.1 Candidatus Fimadaptatus sp. | reverse complement strand
CTGGGCTTCCCGCGCATGGGCGTTGCGGGTGCCGCGCTGGCCACCTCCATAGGCATAGTCGTCAGCTTCTTCCTCTGCATATTCGCCATAATGCCGCACAAGGGGCACGTATCGTTCCTGCGCCTGACGCTGCACGACAGCTGGCGGCTCGACCGCGAGACGGTCAAGTCCATATTCACGATAGGCGGCAACGCCATGATAGAGCAGGCTGCGCTGCGCTTCGGCTTCTTCGCCTACGCGCGCATATGCGCCGGGCTGGGCACCGACCCCTTCGCGGCGCACCAGATAGCCTGCCAGTTCCTCAACCTCACGTTCAGCTTTGCCGACGGCATAGGCGTCGCGGGCACCTCGCTGGTGGGACAGAACCTGGGCAAGAAGCGCCCGGATCTGTCGATGATTTACGGCCGCGTGAGCCAGCGCATGGCCCTGGTCGTATCGATGACGCTGTTCTCGCTGCTGATAATATTCCGCTATCCGCTGGTGCAGCTGTATTCGCAGACGCCCCATGTGGTCGAGATGGCGGCGCAGCTGATGTTCATGGTGGCCATATTCCAGCCGCTGCAGACCTCCTCGGTGGTGATATCGGGCTGCCTGCGCGGCGCGGGCGATACGCGCTTTGTCGCCATGACGATGATAATGTGCGTGTCCATAATCCGCCCGGTGCTGGCCTTTACCAGCGTAAACCTTCTGCAGCTGGGCCTGATGGGCGCATGGGCGGCCAGCATAATCGACATGTCGATACGCCTCACCTGCGTCAACCGGCGCTTCAATTCGGCCAAGTGGACCGCGATAAAGGTCTGATATCCCCCGCATTTTGCGAAACTGCGCCGGACGCATGAACTATTTCGCGTTCGGCGCGTCATATACAGTGGGGCCTGCGGCGCGCTCAATGGGCCCGATAACGCAACGCGGCGGAGGATGCGTATGATATTTGCACATGACGGACGAAGGGGGCTGCGCGCCCTGCTTATGACGCTTGCGATACTGGCAGCCGCCGAATGCGCGCTGCTGGCGGCCGTGGCCATCACGGCGCGCGTCATGGACGACCCCGCGCCCTGCGACTGCATGATAGTGCTGGGCGGCGGCATCGACCCCGTGAGCGGCGCGCCCAAGGCGACGCTCGCCTACCGCCTGGAGCGCGCGGCGGAGCTGTACCGGGCCGGATACGCGCCCGCGATCATCGTATCGGGCGGACAGGGGCTGGACGAGCCCATAAGCGAGGCGCAGTCCATGCGCGACTACCTGGCAGCGCTGGGCATACCAAAGTCATGCATAATAATGGAAGCAAACTCGGTTAACACCGAGGAGAACATGGCCTTCTCCCGCGCGCTGATGGACGAGCGGGGCTACAAAAGCGCGCTGGTCGTGACCAGCAACTACCACCTGTGGCGCGCGCTGCGCCTGGCCGAACGCGTCGGCATAAGCGCCCGCGGGGCGGGCTCGCGCAACAGCGACAACCCGTTTTCGGTATGCAAAAACCTCGCGCGGGAGACGATAAGCTGGCTGAAATTCCTACTCACCTGACGGAAAGAGGTACTCAAATGGCACGGACGATACAGATAGGCGCGCGCAACGCCACCTTTCAGCAGATAGAGACGCTCAAGCGCAACCGCGAAAAGCGGCACCGGCAGGCGCTGTTCTTTGTCGAAAGCGTACACGCGATAGAGCAGGCCGTGGCGCACGGCTGGCAGTTCGAGGCGCTGTGCTACGAGCGCGGCGTGCGGCTGTCGGGCTGGGCGCACGACATGATGAGCCGCGCCCACGCCGCCTTCCACTACGAGCTGACGGGCGAGCTGATGGCCGAGCTGAGCGACCGCGACGACCCCTGCGAGCTGATAGCGCTGATACGCATGCGCTCCAACGAGGACGCGCTGGCCGCCATGCGCAGCGCACCGGGCGAGGGCGCGCGCCTCTACATAGCCTTCGACCGGCCGCAGAACCCCGGCAACCTGGGCAGCATCATCCGCTCGGCGGACGCCATGGGCGCAAGCGGCCTGATAATCACCGGCCACGGCGCGGATCTGTACGACCCGCTGTGCGTGCGGGCCAGCATAGGCGCGTTCTTCGCGCTGCCCACCGCCGCGCTGGGCGGGCCCGAGGACGTGGTCGCGTGGCTGAACGGCTTTGAGCGCAGGCCCGTGCTGATAGGCACCAGCGCCCACGCCACCACGCCCGTGAACCGGCTGGACCTCCGCCGCGACGTGGTGCTGGCGGTCGGCAACGAGACCTTCGGGCTCAGCAAGGCGTGGAAGGCCGCCTGCGATGAGATGTCGCTGATACCGATACACGGCGCGGCCTCCTCGCTGAACGTCGCCTGCGCGACGTCGATATTCATATATGAGGCGCTCCGGCAGCGGCTCGAGGCCGAGGGCGGCGAGGGGTGAGAGGCGGGCGGAGCGCGGAGTTGCGGGAGCGGGGCGATGGCTCAACTCCGGCAAGACAGCGCAAGCGGGAATGGCGGGAGCAGAATGCGCTGGGACTCGCGGCATGTGGCCTACTGGCGTTGATGCACACAGCTGATTCGCTCAGGCTGGGGCGAGTGCCCTACCCTAACTGAATGTGCAAGCGCGGCAATGGTATAAGTGTTCTGCTGAACATGATGGCATGAGCGGGTGTTGGGACGCGCTGACGCTGCGCGGCAATGCCGATATGACTGGCCTGGCACGCTCAGGCAAGTGCGAGTGTCATACCCGACGGTTGAGCTTGAGCGGTGTTGGCTGATTGCGAATGCGCTGACACTGCACGGCATGTGACATGCGGGTGCTGATGAACATGGCTGATTCGCTCAGGTCGGGGCGAGTGCCCTGCTTTGACTGGATGTGCCGGCGCGGCGATGGCTGACGCTGGACACGCCGACTCTTCGCGGGCGCGTGACAGATAGCGCTGATGCACATGGCTGCTTCGCTCAGGCAGGCGCGCTTGCCCCACGGCAGAACGACTCAACCGGCATTTGCGCAACCGGCTGCGCAACGCTGTATGCGCATCACCCACTGCCCCACGACCTACCCGGCACGCCTCCAATATCAAGGGCGCGCCCCATCACACGACACATACCGGCACACCGGAAAGGAGCGCGATATGTTCAAAAGGGCCATGGCCGCAGTGCTGGCGCTGGGCCTGCTGCTCGCGGGCGGCTGCGCGCGGGCGGCCAGCGAAAAGCCGCTCAGCCGACAGGGCTTCATGCTCAACACAGCCGTAAGCATAGCGCTGTACGATATCAGGGACGAAGCGATACTGGACGGCGCGTTCGCGCTGTGCGAAGAATACGAGCAGCTGCTTTCGCGCACAATAGAGACCAGCGACGTGTACCGCATAAACGCCGCGCAGGGCGAGCCCGTCCGGGTGTCCGCCCCCACGCTGGAGGCGCTGCGGGCGGCGCTGGACTATGCCGCGCTGTCGGGCGGCGCGTTCGACCCCACCATAGAGCCGCTCACGACGCTGTGGGACATCATGTCCGATTCGCCCCGCGTGCCCGATGATGGCGACATCGCCGAGGCGCTTGCGCGGGTGGACTGGACGCAGGTGCGCATAGAGGGCGACACCGTCTCGCTGGCTCCCGGCATGGGGCTGGATCTGGGCGGCATTGCCAAGGGCTACATCGCGGACAGGCTGCGCGAATACCTGCGCGAGCAGGGCGTGAGCAGCGCCCTGATAAACCTGGGCGGCAACGTGCTGACGCTGGGCGGCAAGCCGGGCGGGAGCGAGTTCGTCGTGGGCATACAGAAGCCCTTTGGCGAGCGGCAGTCCGACCTCATCGGCGCGTACCGCATAAAGGACATGTCCGTCGTGACCAGCGGTGTCTACGAGCGCTACTTTGAGCAGGACGGCGTGCTGTACCACCACATACTCGACACAGGAACCGGATATCCGGTGGACAACGACGTGTTCAGCGTCACCATCATATCCCCCGGCTCGACCGAAGGCGACGCGCTGTCCACGATATGCTTCGCGCTGGGCGTGGAGCGCGGCCTGGAGCTCATCGAATCCCTGGACGGCATCGAAGCGGTGTACTGCCTAAGCGACGGCTCGCTGGTGTTCTCATCCGGCGCCGAAGCGGGCTGGCTGTACCCCGACGAGCTGTGACCACTTACAAGCCGCCTCCAGGCCGGACTGCCCTGCGGCCCGGCCTGAAGAGATACTTTCATTAGGAGGTCTTCGTTATGAAGAAACTCACCCTGTGCTGGCTGGTGCTGGCTGTCACGCTGCTGACCGGTTGCTTCGGCAACGCCCCCGGAACGGCTTCCCCCGCTCCCGATGACACGGCCGCCGTGCTGAGCGACGGCAATTACTTCGCCGTCAGCGAGGAATACTCCAACGGCTGGAAGGACTTCATCGCCTTCACTGTTACCGACGGGCGCATCGTGTCCGCCACCTGGGACGGTCTGCCCCAGAACGGCTCCGAACTCAAGTCCGCGGTGGCTGCCGCGGGCGGCTACTCGATGAAGTCGGCCGGCGCCCAGTATGAATGGGACGAGCAGGCGCGCAACTTTGCCCAGGCGCTGATAGACGCGCAGGGCCTGCCCGTGACCGAGCTGGACGAGAACGGCAAGACCGACGCCATCGCCGGCGTGACCATCAAGGTGAACGAGGTCA
>JBJEUC010000121.1:0-4623 GCA_051883635.1 Candidatus Fimadaptatus sp. | reverse complement strand
ATCGATGGCCTGCCTGAGGGCTCCATCAAACCCCGCTCTGACCATCTCGCGGCAAAGCACCGCGCTGGCTCCGCCGCCCACAAACACGGCATCAAACGCCTTCAATTCGCGAGCGGTCAACAGTCTGGTCATCCAATGCGGCTCTGCAATATATGCAGAGTACGTCCTTTTGTAGTCCTTCGATATTATCAGTTCGAGGTTGTATACCGATATGTGCTCCGGGCGTATCCCCATCCGCGCGAGCTCGTGCAGGCATATCGCGATTCCCTCCCTTGCCCCATCGGTCGCTGTCCCGGCGGTGGGCAAAAAGAGCACCCTCATGTCCTCGGGCCGCTTCCCTGTTATGTCAAACAGTTTCTGCTTCATAGCGCTCGTCAGGCCGCCGGATGTAAGAAGCAAACGCCTTTTATTCAAATCTCTCCATCCTCCCCCACGCAAAAACAGCCACGGCCGCTTCCGCCGTGGCTGTTCATAGTCCCTTGAACGCTCCCTCCGCCCGGGCGCTATGCCGCGCCCGTCATAGGCCGCGCATCACGCACCGGCTGCGCGTCACGCGCCCGCCACGTTCAGCGACGACACGATGACCGAGGGCGCGCCGCAGCAGCTCTCGCCCGGCATGCCGAACCAGAGGTCGTCGCCCAGCGCGCGTATGTCGCAAAGCAGCGTGAGGAAGTTGCCCGCGATGGTGATGCCCTTCACCGGGCGCGAAAGCTTGCCGCCCTCTATCAGGAAGCCGCGCGCACCCAGCGAGAAGTCGCCGCTCACGCCGTTGGCGCCCGAGTGCATGCCCATGATGCCGGTTATCAGCACGCCCTCGCCCACCTCGGCGAGCAGCGCGTCAAAGGAGACATCGCCGGGCCGGATGAAGAAGTTGGTGGGCGCCACCGTGACCTTGCCGCCCACCGAGGAGCGGGAGGCGTTGCCGGTGGTGGTCACGCCCTGCTTGTGGGCCGTCTTGAGGTTGTGCAGCAGCGTTTTGAGCACGCCGCCCTCCACTACTGCCTTGGTATAGGTGGCCACGCCCTCGGCGTCAAACGGCGCGGAGGCCAGCCCGCCCGGCAGCAGCGGGTCGTCCACTATGCTCACCATGTCGGCGGCTATCCTGTCGCCCTCGCGCCCCTTGAGCAGGCTGAGGCCGTGCTGTGCCTCCTCGGCGCTGAACATGCCCGCGAAGGTCTCCAGCAGCTCGGCCATCACGTCGTGGCGCAGCAGCACCCTGTACTCGCCCGAGGCGCAGGGGCTCGCGCCCAGCAGCGCCAGCGCCTCGCGTGTGGCTTCGTCGGCCATCGCGCCGGCATCCAGCACCGAGGCGTCCCTGCCAAAGCGCATCGCGACGGAGTTCGCCGTGTCGCCGGCCTCCTCGGCTATGGGCGATACGAACGCGCCCAGCGCGTTGCCGCGCGTGCTCACGTCCAGCCCCAGCGTGTTCACCATGCGCAGCTCGCTGCTCTGGCTTATCACGCTGCAGCCCGATACGCGCCGTATGCGGCCATCGCGGGCCAGGGTCTCCTTCTCCAGGCGCAGCGCGGCGTCTATCTTGTCGCGCGCGCTCAGCTCCTCCAGCGCCGGCTCGAAGGCCTTCACCTCGCTGTAACGCTCGCTCCCGGCAAAGAGGAACTCCTTATCGTCGCTGTCGACCAGCTCGGCGGAGGACTTGGCGCTCTCCACCAGCCAGTCTATCGACGCATCGTCCAGCACGCGCGTTGAGGCATAGCCCATGCGCCCGCCGTACAGCCCCCTAAAGCCCAGGCCCAGGCTGGCGGAGAGGGAATACTCGTCTATCTCGCCGTCAAATACCGATATCTCCATGTTCTCGCCGGAGGAATAGCAGCATTCGCAGGCCTCGAACCCGGCCTTTTCGGCCGCGGCGAACAGCTTCTTTATATATTCGTTCAGTTCCATGCTTACCTCCTATTGACGGCCGCCCACGGTCATGCTGCTCACGCGTATCATCGGCTGGCCCACGTTCACGGGCACGGAGCCGCTCGCGGAGCCGCATATGCCCTGGCTCATCTGCATGTCCCGGCTCACGCGGTCTATCTTCATGATTATCTCGGAGCCCTTGCCCACCAGCGTCGCGCCGCGCACCGGCGTGGTTATCCTGCCGTCCTTTACCAGATACCCCTCCATCACGGCGAAGTTGAACTCGCCCGTGGCGGGATTGACCGAGCCGCCGCCCATCTTGGCCGCGTACAGGCCCTCGCCCATCGAGGCGATTATCTCCTCCGGGTCATCGCTGCCGGGGGCGATGAAGGTGTTGCGCATGCGCGAGGTGGGCGCGTAGGCATAGCTCTGGCGGCGCGCCGAGCCGGTCACGGGCATGTTCATGCGGCGGCCGTTCAGCCGGTCTATCATGTAGTTCTTCAGCACGCCGTTTTCTATCAGCACCAGGCGATTGGTGGGCGTGCCCTCGTCGTCGATGTTGGTGGAGCCCCATTCGTTGGGCAGGGTGCCGTCGTCCACCGCGGTCACGCAGTCGGCGGCTATCTTCTGGCCCAGCTTGCCGGCAAACTCGCTGTTGCCTCGCGCGACCGAGGTGGCCTCCAGCGAATGGCCGCAGGCCTCGTGGAATATCACGCCGCCGAAGCCGCTGTCTATCGCCACCGGCATTATGCCCGCCGGGCAGACCGGCGCGCGCAGCATCTTCACGGCCGTCTCCGCCGCAGCCGTGCCCAGCGCGGCCGGATCCACGCGCGTATCGAACAGCTCAAAGCCCATCATCGCGCCCGGGCCGATGAAGCCGGTCTGGTTCTCGCCGCCGCCCGAGGCCACGGCCTGCACGCCTATGCGGGTGTAGACGCGCCGGTCGCCGGTGAACAGGCCGTCGCTGTTGGCTATCACCACCGACTGGTCTATCTCGCGCATGCTGGTTATCACCTGCGACACGGCGGGGTCGTAAGCCTTGGCGGTGCGGTAGGCGTCCATCAGCTTGCGCACCTTGCGCTGGCCGCTCACGTCGCCGGGCAGCTGCGCTATCGCGTGCGCGTTGCGGGGCAGCGAGCGCGTCAGCTGCACCTGGCGGCTCAGCCGTTCCTCGCCCACCGCCGCTGCGGCCTTGCGCGCGCAGGCCATGAGGCCCTCGAGCGTGGTGTCGTTGGTATGCACATAGACGGCATTCAGGCCCTGATATATGCGGATGCCCGCGCCGTGATCGCGCTCGTTGAGCGCGCTTTCCAGATTGCCGTCTATCATGGACATGGTGCCGCGCAGCGTATCCTCCATGAATATCTCGGCAAAGTCGCCCCCGGTGGACAGCGCCTCAGCCAGCACGGCTTCGGCCGTAGACTTTAAAAGCATGTTACTCCTCCTTCGCCCCGCAAGCGCGGGGCCCTCAAATAAACGCATTGCCGCAGACCGCAATATGCGCGGGGCAGGCCGCACGTTGTTCGGGCAAGCCATCGCCTCGCCGCGAGTGCCGACATGCACATGCGCATCACGACGGTGCCTGCCCGGTTCAGCGCCGCGCGGCGGTCTGCACTTCCGCTGCCTGTCTTGATTGGCCCCGGCATACCTGCCGTTGCGCGCGCCCTCGCCGCCGCACCCCCATCTCTCCCGCTGCCAGTTTTACCGTTTTTTACCCTTGCTATACATCCCGGCCAGCTGCTCGCGGTACTGCCGCAGCGCGCGTATGCGCTCCTCGCCGCCCAGCTCGCCCGGCTCGTAGTAAGGCAGGCCGCGCGCGTCGTCCGGCAGATACTGCTGCGGGCACCAGTGGCCGGGGCAGTCGTGGGGATAGACGTAGCCCGCGCCGCTGCCCAGGCGCTCGGAGCCGGCGTAATGGGTGTCCCTGAGATGGATGGGCACGTCGGCGTAGTTGCCCTTTTCGGCATCCGCCATGGCCCTGTCCACGGCCATCACCACCGAGTTCGACTTGGGGCTCTC
Organism: Candidatus Fimadaptatus sp.; assembly: GCA_051883635.1. GTDB lineage: Bacteria > Bacillota > Clostridia > Christensenellales > Aristaeellaceae > Fimadaptatus. The sequence continues at coordinate 741 of JBJEUC010000121.1, read as the reverse complement.
GCATACGGTGATTATCGCCTGCGCGATGGGCAGCCGCGCCTCCGGCATGCCCACGAACTCCAGCGCCGTGGCCGCGGCGGCGCAGGTGAGCATCGCCTGCCCGTTGGCCAGCCCCACGTCCTCGCTGGCGTGGGCTATCAGCCGGCGCACGATTATGCGCGGATCCACGCCCGCGTATATCATGCGCGCGAACCAGGCCAGCGCCGCGTCCGAGTCACTGCCGCGCAGCGATTTGCAGAAGGCGCTGAGCATGTCGTAAAAGCTGCTCTCGTCCATGCGCATCATCGGGCGCTGTATCGACTCCTGCGCCACGGCCTCGTCTATCACTATGCGGCCGGTGCGGTCGGGAGCCGTGGTCAGCACGGCCAGCTCCAGCGCGCCCAGCGCCGAGCGCACGTCGCCGCCCGCCGTGAAGGCGATATGCCGCGCCGCCTCGGGCCTGAGCTCCACGTCCAGGTCGCCGAAGCCGCGTTCGCTGTCCTCCAGCGCGCGGCGCATGGCCACGATGAGGTCGTCCTCGCTCAGCGGGTGAAAGGCGAACACGCGGCAGCGGCTCACTATGGCCGGCGTCATCGCTATCATGGGGTTCTCGGTGGTGGAGCCGATGAAGCGTATCGTGCCCTTCTCCATCGCGGGCAGTATCGAATCGGACTGCGCCTTGCTCCAGCGGTGGCACTCGTCCAGCAGCAGGTAGGTCGCCCGGCCGCTGGAATCCAGGAGCGCCTGCGCGCGCCTGAGCAC
>JBJEUC010000120.1:0-4715 GCA_051883635.1 Candidatus Fimadaptatus sp. | reverse complement strand
TAAGGCAACAGGATCACCGGAAAATGCTGATCGATGCCTTCATCAACACCATCTACCTCTATGATGACAGAATTGTAATCACCTTTAACTACAAGGAGGGAACGAAAACCGTCTCCTTCGATGATGTGAAAGAATCTCTTTCGGGAGAGAGAAGTTCGGATTTGGATTCATCCGCTGTGCTGATCCAAAGGCCCCCGATCAGGAAGCAATACGCATTAAACAGCGTGTTGCTTCCCGGTCGGGGGTCTTTTTTTACCATTCTTCCACTGCTCATCCCATTACGCCGCCAGCCCCCTCCTCCCGCGCACAGCATTTCGGCAGGCAGGTAAACCCTGCCCGCCGTTACTCTCTCCGCCCCTTACATCTTCAGGATATCCCTCAGCGTCTCCACCAGCCTGGCGGTCTCTATCGGCTTGGCGATGTGGCCATCCATGCCGGCCGCGAATGCGTTTTGCCGGTCCTCGTCGAAGGCGTTGGCCGTCATGGCCACGATGGGTATGCGCGCGGCGTCGCCCGGCAGCCGGCGTATCGCCCGGGTGGCCTCGTAGCCGTCCACATGGGGCATCTGAATGTCCATCAGTATCAGGTCGTACTGGCCCGGCGCGGCCGTGCGCATGCGCTCCACCGCCTCCGCGCCGTCCGAGACCACGTCCACCGCAAAGCCCATGCCCTGCAGTATCTCCGCGGCTATCTCCTGGTTCAGGGCGTTGTCCTCCGCCAGGAGCAGCTTCATGCCCGTGTAATCCGGGGCGGGCTCTGCGGACTCCGGAGCCTGCGCCCGGAGCGCATACGGCTTTGAGAGGACCTCGCGGAGCTCCGACATGAACAGCGGCTTGGAGCAGAAGCCGGTCACGCCCGCCTCCCGCGCCTCATCCTCGATGCTCGACCAGTCGTAGGCGGTAAGTATTATGATGGGCTTGCTGTCGCCGATTATGCGCCGGATGCGGCGCACGACCTCGATGCCGTTCATGTCCGGCATCAGCCAGTCGATTATGTATGCGTGGAACTCGTCGCCCTGGCTGATGGCAAACTGCGCGCGCACGACCGCCTCCTTGCCCGAGGTCGTCCACTCCGAGCGCATGCCTATCACGCCCAGCATGCTGGATATGCTCATGCAGGTATTCACGTCGTCGTCCGCCACCAGTGTGCGCAGCCCCTGAAGCTCCGGTATCGCGTCGTAGCGCACCGGATTGCCGCTCACTCGGAACTGCAGGTCGACGATGAACTCCGAGCCCTTGCCCAGCTCGCTCCGGACGCTTATCGTGCCGCCCATTATGTCCACTATGCTCTTGGTGATGGCCATGCCCAGGCCGGTGCCCTGTATGCCGCTCACGGTGGAGGACCGCTCCCGGGTAAAGGCCTCGAATATGTGCTTCTGGAACTCCTCGCTTATGCCTATGCCGGTATCCTTTACGCGGAACTCGTACCTCGCGTAGCCCGCCGGCGCATCCTTCTGCTGGATTATGCGCAGGCTCACCATGCCACCGGGCCGGGTGAACTTCATGGCGTTGCTCAGGAGGTTGAGCAGTATCTGGTTCAGCCGGAGCCTGTCGCAGATGACGTCCTCGTTCATCACGTCCACCGTGTCGATGAAGAACTCCAGCTGCTTGGCGTTGATGTCCGCCTGCACTATGGTGCGCAGGTCGTGTATCAGCTCCGGCAGATTGACCGGCTTTTCCTCTATCTTCACCTTGCCGGACTCGATCCGGCTCATATCCAGCACATCGTTTATCAGGCTCATGAGGTGGCTGCTGGCGGTCTGTATCTTGGCGAGATAGTCCTGCACCTGCTCGGGCCTGTCGACATGGGCGGCGGCCAGGGTCGTAAAGCCGATTATCGCGTTCATGGGCGTGCGGATGTCGTGGCTCATGTTGTTCAGGAAGGTGGTCTTGGCGCGGTTGGCGTGCTGCGCGGAGGCCAGCGCGTCCTGGAGCACCTTCTGCCGCTCCAGCTCGGCCTGCATCTGCACGTCGATATTGCGCAGACCGGCTATCATCCGGTCGTCCTCCCCGGCCAGCCTGACGAACTTCACCTGATAGTAGTGCAGGCCGTCCGCAAGTTTCGCCCGGAAGTCCAGCGAGTACTCGGGCGTCTCCCTGAGCCTTGCGCAGACGTTCTCCGCCGCCACCGCCTCCAGCACCCGCTCCGCATCCTCATCCGCCACGTACCTTTCCACATAGCGCTGCCAGGAATCCCGGTAGGAGCGCACGGCCCGCTTTTCGGCGTCCAGCATCTGCCCGTTGGTCTTCATGGTCACAGTCCTGTCCCGGACAGGCTCTGTCAGGAATATATCGGAGTAGTCGTTGCTCAGCGCGCCGACTATCTTGAGCTGCTCGTTCTCCGTCTGGCTCCTTTTCACCCTCTGGATCACGCGTAGCATTATCAGGAACAGCCCCAGCAGCAGGCATACGGCTATGAGCAGATAGGTGAGGCTCGAGCGGAACGTCCTCTGCGTGCCCGCCTCGACCACGTCGTTTATGTTGCTCTCCCGCATGAGTGAGGTCAGTATCAGCCCGGTCCCCGGCACGGTCTTGTAATACACATAGCTGTTCCCGCTGCCCTCCATGAAATAGACCGTGTAGCCCTCGCGGCCGTTTTCCCAGTCATCCCGCACCTGCTCCAGGCTGTAGCCCGCGGCAAATTCGGCGCTGTCCGCCCATATGTCGAACAGGTTTCTGCCGCTTTGGTACTCCCCGCTTATGTTGAGGAGGTTCTCGCCCTCCTTGGTGAACAGCCGGCAGTAGGTCTTGTTCTCCTCGTTCTGAAGCTGCCGGGCCGAGATGACGTTTTCGATATTCAGCCCGGTAAAGCAGGACACTATGGGAATGCCCGCCGCGCCCTCGCAGGAAAAGGGCGTGGCGATTATGACCATGGTATTGGTGCCGTAGCTCTTGACCATGTGTATCCTGGTCTCAGTAATGCTCTCGGACAGAAAGCTGAACCGCGATATGCCGGAAAAGCTGCTGTCCGCCGTGTAGACCATGCCGTTTTCGTCCACCAGCGCGAACATGTCCAGGCCGTTTATGTGCTGGATGGTGTATATGAACCGGCGCACGGACTCTTCGTCCCGGAGGTACTCTTCGTCCAGCAGGGTGAGCGCCATCTGCATCTGCCCGGCCTTCTTCTCCAGCTCCGAGGTGATGCTCCCGGTGTTGCGCTCGGTTATCTCCTCCAGGTAGAACCTGACCAGGTCGTTTACCGTCTCATCGGACGCCGTGCGCGTTTGGTTCACCCACAGGGCTGTGGCCGCTATCAGCAGCGCTATCACCAGAACAAGGCCGACATAGAACGGCGGCCACCGCATTGCCCGGCTTCTGCCGGATTCGCCGTCCTGCGGTCTCATGGCTGCGCTCCTCCCGGCATCAGGCCCTGATATGCCTGCACGTCGTCGATAACGGCTGCAAGTCCCTTCTCCTTCAGCCGCTCATAGCCGTCCCAGAAGGCCTGCTGGGTTATCTCGCCCCGTATCGCCTGATCCCGCAGCTTGCATACGCCCTCCGTTATCAGGGAGGTGCGGTACTTCACATAGCTCTCCGTTTCGATTGTGAGCGGCTGGGTGTAGAAGAACTCGTTGTTCAGCGTGAACAGGCCGTCGTAGACCTCCTTTTGGATGTCCGACAGCTCCTCCTTGGTCTTGCCCTCAAACAGGCACTGCATGTACGCGTCCTGCAGCCAGTAGCCCCCGAAGGGCTCGTAGTTGATGCCCACGGCCCGGTAATCGGCAAAGCCGTTGGCCACCAGCTCCCTGTCCAGCACGGGCTGCCCGTCCCGGAGGGCGTAGCTCACGCCCTCGATGCCGTAGTTGTAGAGCCAGGCGCCCTCCTGCGTGAAGCACCAGTTGAAGAAGCGCACTATGTCCTCCACCTTGCCGTTCTCGCGCGCGCCCGCGGTGATGCACCACACGGGCATTATCAGCTCGCGCTCCTGTATCATGCGGTCGCCGTGCGGCCCGGCAACGGGCTTGACGCTCTGCCAGAGGGCGTCCTCGTCGCCGCCCTTGCGCAGCGTCGCCGTCTGCGACCCGGCGGCGGCAAAGGTCATGGCGCTGCCCAGCGTGTTGTCGCCCATCATCCTCTCGATGGCGGAATAGGAGAAGGCCTCGTAGCCCTCCACCAGTATGCCCTCGGCGTACAGCCCCGCCATGGCCTCCAGGAACTCCGGATAGCGGGGATGCTCGTAGACCATGGTGTACGTGCCGTCCTCCAGCAGGCAGAACTGGGTGTCGTTGGAGGCCGCTATGCCGAAGGCGTTGAGCAGCAACGTAAGGCTCCGCTCGCCGTCGGCGCTCTGCGCAAGGGCGATGGGCGTCTCGTCCGCAGGGTCGCCGTTGCCGTTCATGTCGTTGTCCCTGACGCCCCGCCAGTAGGTCAGCCAGTCCTCCCAGGTCTCGGGCGCGCTCAGGCCCAGCGCATCCAGCCAGTCCCGGCGCACCATCATGGAGAAGGAGCCCCGTATGGTCGACACGGAGGGTATGGTGTATATATGCCCGTCGGAGGCCCGCCAGGCGTCCATGTGCTCCGGGCCCACGGCCGATACCAGGTCGGGCATCAGCTCCAGATAGTCGTCCAGCGGCACTATCAGGCCGTCGTCCGCCAGTTCCATCACGCCGAAGCCCGTGGGATTGATGAGGTCCGGCAGGTCCTTCTTGCTGGCAAGCAGCGTGGTGGCTATCGCGGAGCTGTAGCCCTCCTCCTCCTGCCAGTCGATGGCCACAT
>JBJEUC010000119.1:0-4731 GCA_051883635.1 Candidatus Fimadaptatus sp. | reverse complement strand
CGGTGTCGTGGCGGCCGGTGAGGAAGGCCAGCTTGAGCTTGGTGCCCACGCCGTCGGTGCCCGCGACCAGCACGGGCTTGGACATGCCGCTGTTCTCTATCGAATAGAAGCCTCCGAACGAGCCCAGGTCGCCCAGCACGTTGTCATTAAAGGTGCGCTTTACATGTTCCTTCATCAGGCGCACGGCCTCATAGCCGCGCTCTACATCCACGCCGGAATCCTTGTAAGTTATCATACGTTACTCTCCTTTGACGATGTCGGCGACCTTGGCCGCGATCTCCGCGTCGTGCAGCAGCACGTCGTCGTGCATGTCCGCGCGTCCGCGCTCCAGCTTTGCCCGTATCCCGGGATACTTTACGCCCAGTATCTGCGCCGCCAGCAGCGCCGCGTTCTGAGCGCCGTTTATGGCCACGGTGGCCACCGGTATTCCGGCGGGCATCTGCACTATGGCCAGCAGCGCGTCCATGCCGTCCAGCTGCGAGGCCGCGATGGGCAGACCTATCACCGGCAGCACGGTGTACGCGGCCAGCACGCCGGCCAGATGAGCCGCCTTGCCCGCCGCCGCTATGAGCACCTCTATGCCGTTTTCCTGCGCCAGGCGTGCAAACGCCGCCGCCTCCTCGGGCGTGCGATGCGCGCTCAGCACGCGCGCCTCCACCTCAATGCCCAGCGCCGCAAGCTGCTTTACGCAAGGCTCCACGGCCGGGAAATCCTTATGGCTGCCCATTACCACCGCAACCTTAGGCATAGTCCTTTTCCTCCTAAACGCAACATATGGCGCGGGTCGCGCCCGCACGTATCACACATATATATTACCACATGCCGGCCAAATAATCCATTATACCCGTAACTTTTAACCGAATAATCGGGAAACGTTCGGAATCAGGGCGTCCCCGCCGCGCCGCGCGCCGCCTCATATACCTCCATTATCGGCGCTCCGCCCGCGCGCGCCGCCTGCCGGCAGTCCTCGTATTCGGGCGCGGCCTTGCCGGGCGCGCTCTTTATGCGTATGGGCCCAAAGCGCGTGTCCACCGTGCGCACCGAGCGCGGCAGCACCCGGCGCGCATAGTCCGCCATGCGCACGCCCAGCGTCGTGGTCTCGCGCAGCACGACTTCGGCCAGGCCCTCCGCCCTGTCCGCGGCGCACAGCACGCTCAGCTGCGCGGCCATGCGGCCCTTCTTCATCACTATGGGCGTCTGCCATACGTCCAGCGCGCCCTCCTCCATCAGCCGCTCGCAGGCGTAGGCCAGCTGCTCGGGCGTCATGTCGTCTATGTTGCACTCTATCACGGTCACGTCCGCCGCTGCGCGCCCGGGCTCGGGTGCGTCGCCGGACGGTTCGGCGTCCTGCCCCGGCGCAACAGGCCGTCCCGGCGCACACACGGTCTGCCCCTCAGGCTGCCCCGGCGCAACCGAATGTTCCGGCGCGTTCATTGTCTGCTCCGCAGGCTGCCGCTGCGCAACCGACTTCCCAGCCGCGCCCATGGTCTGCTTCGCAGGCTGACCCTGCGCAACAGACTTCCCTGCTGCGCCCATGGTCTGCCCCGCAGGCTGCCCCGGCGCAACAGCCTGCTCCTCCGCGCCCGCGTCCTGCTCCGGCTCTTCGGCCCGGCCCAGCAGCACGCTCAGCTCGCCGCCCGCGCCGTCGAAGCCGCGCCCGCTGCCCTCGGGCACGGCGGGCACGCTCCGGCAGCTGCCCAGCGCCGCCAGCACCGCCGCGCCGTCCGGCGTGAGCAGCTCGCCCGCGCCCGGCGTCATGAACACGCGCATGCCGCCCTCCGCCGCCATATGCGCCACCTCCGGGCAGGGCATGCGCCCGCCCGCGTTGACCGGCGAATAGTATATCTCCTCCACGCCCAGCGCGTCCAGCTTCTGCATGAGCGCGATGAACGCCGCAGCCGCGCGCAGCGTGAAGCCGCGCTGCCGGGGCTGCACGCTGCGCCGCGCGGAGACCCGCGTCTCCTCCAGCGCCCTGCCCAGCGTCTCCAGCACGCGCCGGGCGCGCGCGGCGGCTCCCGGGCGCAGCGCGGCCTCGCCCATAAGTCCCTCCAGCTCGGCCATGGACAGCTCCTTGTCCGCGTCCATGCCCCCGGGCAGCTCCAGCTCCACGCTGCGGCCTATCGCGTCGCCCTCCAGCGCGTGTATGCAGCGCAGGCGCATCCCGCGCGGCAGCCTGTACGCATCGGGCGCGGCATGGCCCGCCTCATGCGCCGCCGAAAGCGCGCTCAGCATGAGCACCGCGCTTGCGCCCTGCGCGCAGTCAAAGTATGCCAGACTCATAAGCTCCTCCCCGGCCGGTTTATCAGCGCCGCCATGTAGCCCGCGCCGAACCCGTTGTCAATGTTCACAGTGCTCACGCCGCTGGCGCAGCTGTTTATCATCGTAAGCAGCGCGCTCAGCCCGCCGAAATTGGCGCCGTAGCCCACGCTTGTGGGCACGGCTATCACCGGCCTGTCCACCAGGCCCGCCACCACCGAGGCCAGCGCGCCCTCCATGCCGGCCACCGCTATCAGCACATTGGCGCGCATTATCTCGTCCGTGCGGCTGAGCAACCGGTGTATGCCCGCCACGCCCACGTCGTATATGCGGCCCACCTCGTTGCCCAGAGTCTCGGCGGTCAGCGCGGCCTCCTCGGCCACCGGTATGTCGCTGGTGCCGCCGGTCAGCACCAGTATGCGCCCCACGCCGTAGTTTTCGCGGTTGCGCATCACGCGCACTATGCGGGCCTCGGCGTGGTATTCGGCCGAGGGCTCCACCGCGCGCACGGCCTCGTAATGCTCCGCGCCCGCGCGCGTGCACAGCAGGTTCTCGCCGCTGCGACTGAGCAACGAGCGCGCTATGCCCGCGGTCTGCTCGGGCGTCTTGCCGGCGCAGTATATCACCTCCGGCACGCCCTGGCGTATCTGCCGGTGATGGTCCACCATCGCGTAGCCCAGGTCCTCCACCGGCATGCGGCGCAGCTCCTCCAGCGCCTCGTCCACGCCCAGCTCGCCCGTGCGCACGCGCTCAAGCCACCTCCGCTTGTCATCCTCCCAGGCGCTGCCCATGCCGCTCATTGGCCGCTCACGCTCCTTACGTTCATGCTGCCCATGCTGTACCCCTCCAGATCCAGCGTCGCGCGCCTGAATCCGGCTGCCTTTACGGCCTCGACCAGCGCCCCGGCCTGCTCCGCGGCCTTGACCAGCATGTCCCTGTCCAGCTCTATGCGGGCAATGTCGCCGTGTACGCGCACGCGCACGCGCTCAAAGCCCAGATGCACTATCGCGCTCTCGGCGCGGTCCACCGCGCGCAGCTTGCCCGGCTCTATGCGCTCGCCCACGGCTATGCGCGTGGCCAGGCAGGCCATCGCGGGCTTGTCGGCCGTGGAAAGGCCCAGGCGGCGCGACATCTCGCGAATGTCAAGCTTTGACCAACCCAGCTCCATCAGCGGCGACTTCACGCCCAGCTCGCGCAGCGCGCGCATTCCGGGCCGGTAATCGCCCAGGTCGTCGTGGTTGGTGCCGTCTATCACGGTGCGCCCCTGTGCGCGCTCGATTATGGTCGAAAATATCGCCTTTTTGCACATGTAGCAGCGGTCGGGCGGGTTGTCGCGCACGCCCTCTATCGCCAGCACGTCCACCGGTATGCGCAGCCAGTTGCCGTCCCCGGCCAGGGCGCGCGCCTCCTCGCGCTCGCTGTCGCTCTGAAAGACCGATTCCACGGTCACGGCCATGCAGTCCGCCCCCGCGTGCCGGCATGCCGCCAGCAAAAAGCTGGAATCCACTCCGCCCGAAAAGGCCAGCGCCACCGGCGCGTGCGCGCGCAGCCACTCCTTGAGCGCGCCAAACCTGTCGTCCAGTACGTCCATACTCCGCCTCCCCGCCGCGCGCCTGTCCGCGCGGCCAAACTCACGCATGTTTGACAATATTATCGCATAACCCGGGGCCTTTTGCACGCGCGTTTCAGTTAACGCGCACCCCGCCCCCAGCCGACACTTTGGGCGAAGTGTATGATTTCGCGTCACTTGCGCCGCAGTGTTCATTGTCAGCGTGCGCACGCGGGCTTACAATGGGCGCAGGAGAGCGTTACCCAACAGGCCGCCGCAAACGGGAGGACTATATAATGAAAACCACTCTGGAATACTACGTGCTGCTGTTCTTCGCCAGCGCCGTGCTGGGCTGGGCCATGGAGGTCATATGCAAGCTGATACAGTTCCGCCGCTTCATAAACCGCGGCTTTCTGCTCGGCCCGTATTGCCCCATATACGGCTTCGGGGCGGTCGCGGTCACTGCGCTGCTCACCCGCTACGCCGATTCGCCGGCGCTCGTGTTCGTTATGGCCATGCTCATATGCGGCACGCTGGAGTACGCGACCAGCTACCTGATGGAGAAGCTGTTCCACGCCCGCTGGTGGGATTACAGCCAGCGCCGGCTGAACCTGAACGGGAGGGTGTGCGCCGCCACGCTGATACCCTTCGGCCTGCTCGGGTTGGCGATGATATACGCGGTGAAGCCGTTTCTGTTCGGCCTGTTCGCGCGCATGCCCGAAGCGGCGCTGGACTGGACGTGCATAGCGCTCACGGCCGTGTTTGCCGTGGATTGCATAGTTTCGGCCACCGCGCTGGGCCACATACGCCGCGCTGCCGAGACCGTGCCGGGCGACAGCACCGAGGCGCTCACGCAGGCCGTGCGCGAGCGGCTGCTCAAAAGCCGCCTGGCCCAGCGCACGCTGCGCGCTTTCCCCTATGCGCAG
>JBJEUC010000118.1:0-4738 GCA_051883635.1 Candidatus Fimadaptatus sp. | reverse complement strand
GCCGCCGGAGGCAGCCACGCGGCTGCTGCCGCAGCCAAAAGCGGCGCAAGGATGCGCCGCAAAACAGCAGGGCAACAATAGAACGCAAAGCAACACACCTCACCAAATACCAAAGGCGGCAGAGCACTGCGTAATACCGCCGCGCCCCGCCGCCACTCCTGCCATCCCGCAGGGCTAATCTATTCTCCCTCTCGCCAGAACTTCGCGCTCTGCTCGCCGCTATGCTCCCATATGGCGCGCTGCTCGCGGCGCAGCGCCAGCAGCCGCTCGACCACAGGCGCATATTCGGCCGTGCCGTATAGGTCGTTCAGCTCCCAGGGGTCGGCCTTCAGGTCGAACAGCTGGAACCGGTTGCCGCAGGGCCCGTTGCGGTACTCTATCAGCTTGAAGCGGTCGTCCTGCACGGCGCGTATCAGCTCGCAGTACATCATGTACAGCTCCGGGCGGGTGACGTAGCCGGGGTCGCGCAGCATGGGCGCAAAGCTGATGCCCTGCACGCTGGCCGGTATCTCCGTGCCCGTCAGCTCGCATAGCGTCGGGTATATGTCCATGAGATATACGTAGTTGTCCACGCGCAGACCCGCCGGTATGCCCGGGCCGCTTATCAGCAGCGGCACGCGCACGCTGTGCTCGTACAGGCTCTGCTTGCCCATCAGCCCGTGCTCGCCGCAGGCCAAGCCGTTGTCTCCCGCCAGCACGATTATCGTGTCGTCCAGCAGACCCTTTTCGCGCAGCTTGTCGATTATGCGCCCTATCTGGTCGTCCAGATGCGTTATCATCGCGTAGTACTGGGCGATGTGCCGCCGTACCTCGCGCTCGTCGCGCGGATAGGCCGCCAGCACCTCGTCGCGTATAGTGTGTACGCCAAAGTCGAAGTGCTCGGCGCGGAAGTTGGGCGGCAAATGTATGGCCTCCGGGTCGTACATCTCCTCAAAGCGCCGGGGCATGGTGCGCGGGTCGTGCGGTGCCAGGTAGGCGGTGTACACGAAGAAGGGCTTGTCCGCGGGCAGATCGTCCAGCGCGTCCAGCGTGGTCTGGGTGAGCAGCTCGCTGGAATGCACGCCCGGATGGAACTTGTCACAGTGGACGCGCATGGTATGGTTGGTGCTTAAGAAGTTGGCGACGAAGTTTATCTCGTTGTCGTATTGGCCGGTGGGGTCGTAGCGGTTCACCGGCACGTTCCAGTGGTCCCACATGCCGCCGAAGAATATGTTGTCGCCCGCGTCGAAGCTGCGCGTGAAGGCGGGCGGCCCGTTGTGCCATTTGCCCGTGCCGAAGCAGTAGTAGCTGGGGCGCTGGGGCGTGCCGCTCGCGCGCAGCGCCTCGCCCAGCGTGATGTGCTCGCAGGGTATGGTGCCGCCCTGACCGTCCAGATCGTATAGCCGGCGGCCTGAATGTATCATTGCGCGGCTGGGCATGCAGACCGCGCCGCTGGAGCCGCCGGGTATGTGCGCCTGGGTGAAGGCCGCGCCGCGACTGACCAGATAGTCCATGTTGGGCGTTATTATGTCGGGATTGCCCAGCGCGTGTATGGTGTCGAAGCGCTGGTCGTCCGTGAGCAGGAACAGTATGTTGGGACGCTTTGTCGTTGCCAAGATATCACCTTCCTTTGCATATTGTGGGGGTCACTTGTGCATTTCCACGCGCACGCTCATGCCCGTGGGCGTGGCCGCGATGCCGCCCAGCGCCGTCTCGCGCAGCTGCGTGGGCAGCATGTGCCCCACGCTGTACATCGCCTCCACCACCTCGTCCAGCGGTATCAGCGATTCCATGCCGCCCAGCGCCAGGTCGGCGCTCAGCAGCGCGTTGACCGCCTGCGAGGCGTTGCGCTGCGCGCACGGCACCTGCACCAGGCCCGCCACCGGGTCGCATACCAGGCCCATCACGTTCATCAGCGCAAAGGCCGACGCGGTGAGCGCCTGCCGGGGCGTGCCGCCCATCAGCTCCACCGTGCCCGCCGCCGCCATGGCCGCCGCCACGCCGCATTCGGCCTGACAGCCGCCCTCGGCGCCCGATACGGTGGCGTTTTTGACGATGACCGCACCCACGCCCGAGGCGGCGGCCAGCGCGCGCAGCACCTCGGCCTCGCCGCTGCGCTGCTCCTCGCCCAGGGTCATCAGCACGGCGGGCAGTATGCCGCACGCACCGGCGGTGGGTGCGGCGCAGATGCGGCCCATGGCCGCGTTGGTCTCGCTGCAGGACAGCGCCCGGGCCATAAGCCGGTTTATCATGCCGCCGCATATGGTGCGCCCGCCGGCGGCGTAGGCGTTTTGTCGGCTCGCCACGCCCGATATCAGCGAAAACCCGGCCGACAGGGGCTGGCTGAGCGCCTTCTCGGCGGAGGCGCGCATGACCGCGTACATGTCGCTCAGCTCGGAGGTTATTTCATCGCGGGTGCGCCCGGAGAGCTTTTGCTCGTTGCGCATCACCGCCTCGCTCAGGGGACAGGCATTGTCCTCGCAATACTTGAGTAGCTCCGCGAAATTGCTGTACATAAAGGCATATCCCTTCATCGCGTGCGCCGCGCTCCGCCCGGGGGCGGAGCGGGCGGCGCGTCACTGTATGTTTATCGCGCGCACCGATATCACGTCCGGCAGGCCCTGCAGGCACGCGACTATTTCGGCGGATATGCGCGCATCCACCTCGATTATCGTGCAGGCCACGTCGCCGCGCGCGCGACGGCTCAGCCGCATCACGCCTATGTTTATGTCGTGCTGGGCGAGTATGCCGGCCACGTTGCTTATCACGCCCTTGCGGTCGTACTGGCTGATTATCAGGGCGTTGGACTGCGCCGTGTACTCCACGTCGAAGCCGTTTATGGAGGTTATCACTATCTGGCCGCCGCCTATCGAGGAGCCGATGACGGTCTGCGTACCGCTGTCGGTCATGTGGAACACCATGCGCACCGTGTTCTCATGCACGTCGCGCATCTCCTCCTCGGAGAAGGAGTAGCCCATCCTGCGCTCGGCCGCCACCGCGAAGGCTGCGGGCAGACGGTCGTCATCCTCGCGCATGCCCAGCGCGCCGGCTACCAGCGCGCGGTCGGTGCCGTGGCCCAGGTAGGTGCGGGCGAACGACCCGTGCAGCACGAAGTCCACGCTGTCGAACCCGCCCTGCACGGCCAGCGCCGCTATGCGCGCCAGCCGCGCCGCGCCCGCCGTATGTGAGCTGGAGGGGCCTATCATCACCGGGCCCAGGGCCTCAAACATGCTCACGTTCATAGCGCTTCCCCGACGGGCACGGCCTTGAGCTTGCGCCCGGTGTAGTCGGCGGCTATGCGCTCGCCCGGGCGCAGCACCAGGAACTCTTCCTCGTTCCACGTGCCGTCCACCATCATGCGCAGCATGCGTGTGTCGTCGTCTATCTCGCGCAGGCGCCAGTCGTGCCGCTGCGCCTCTATCACCGCCATCTCGCGGTAGGCGGGGCTTTCAAATATGCTGGAGCGTATGTAGCCCAGCGTGGAGTAGTTGTTTATCCAGCTGGATTCGACCTCGATCAGGTAATCGGCGTTCTCCTCGCCGTACTTTTCGGCGTATTCCAGCCAGCGGCGGCGGCGGAAGTCATCCTCGTCGAACAGGCGCGCGCTGTGCTCCATCCAGCCGCTGTTGAGCCAGTATGCGCCGCCGGAATTGGCGAACTCGCTCATATACCGCTTCTGTGAGCCCATGAACAGCGCTATGCAGTCGTCGGTGCGCGGCACCACAATCGGTATATCGCGGCACTCTATGCCCACCACGCCGTTGGAGCACAGCCCATAGCCCAGCGCTATATAGTCGGGCCGGTGCTCCAGCTCGCCGCGCTCCAGCTGGCCGTATATATCGTCCAGCGTATCTATCAGCTTATCGCGCAGCTTTTCGGGCGTGTTGTGCAGCCCGCGCGCGACCCAGGTTATGTCGACTGCGTTATCGCTTGCCGCGGCCAGCGCGCTGAGCTCGCGCGTAAGTATGCGGCAGGCCACTATGTGTATCCTCATGGCGACGTCCTCCTAGAGCAATGCTGCCTTCATTATATCACGTCACGGCGGGGTTTGATATATATTTGTTTGTATGTTGTGGGGATGTTTTCGAGGCCTTAACATTGGGAGGGTGGGGTGGCGGCGGAGCGCCGCGTTCTTACGCGGCGCTTTGCCGCCCAGGCAATGGGTTTTTGCGGGGCTTTGCGGTCGTTTGTTGATTGGTGGGCTTTGGGGCGCGTCCTTGCGTCGCATTTGGCTGCGGCAGCAGCCTTGTGGCAGCCTCCGGCGGCCAAGGAGGATTAGGGGGATTGCGATTTCCCCCTAAATCCTCCTTGGATTCTCCTATTACCCCTTGAAACGCCGCCGCTCCGCTGAGGGGTTGGAGGCGGCAGAGCGCTGCATTCTTATGCAGCGCTCTGCCTTGTTGCAAAGGGTGGGCATGTTGCTCTGCGTTCTGCCATTGCTTTGCGGCTTTCGCTGCGCGTCCTTGCACCGCATTTGGTTGCGATAGCAGCCATGTGGCAGCCTCCGGCGGCCAAGGAGGATTAGGGGGATTGCGATTTCCCCCTAAATCCTCCTTGGATTCTCCTGTTACCCCTTGAAACGCCGCCGCTCCGCTATGGGGTTGGAGGCGGCAGGGTGCTGCGTTCTTATGCGGCGCTCTGCCTTGCTGCAAATGGTTGAGGTGTTGCTCTGCGTTATTCTGTTTCGTTGCGGTTATCGCTGCGCGTCCTTGCGCCGCATTTGGCTGCGGCAGCAGCCGCGTGGCAGCCTCCGGCGGCC
>JBJEUC010000117.1:0-4764 GCA_051883635.1 Candidatus Fimadaptatus sp. | reverse complement strand
CTTGACAAGTTTTCTTGGCGAATGAACGGCCGGGCTTGTCCCCATTTCCCACACGGTTGGCTGAGGCAGGGCCTCATAGCGGCTCTCTCTTGCGATTTCGCAAGAGAGGATTCACGCAGAATACAGGTTGATATGGCATAATGCAGTCACGGAAAACATTTGGGGAGGAAAATGCAAATGGAATGGATAAGGACCGAGGGGCTCAGCAAGACGTACGGCAGCGGGGAGAACACCGTACAGGCCCTCAGCAATGTGAACATATCGATAGAGCGCGGCGAGTTCGTGGCCATATGCGGCGCGTCGGGCAGCGGCAAGAGCACGCTGCTCAACCTGCTGGGCGCGGTCGACCACCCCACGGCGGGCCGCGTGGTGATAGACGGCGCGGACATCACCCGCATGAGCGAGGAGCAGCTGGCCGCGTTCCGGCGGCGGCGCATAGGCTTCGTGTTCCAGTTCTTCAACCTCATACCGGTGCTGAACGTGGAGGAGAACATCACGGTGCCGCTGATGCTGGACGGCAAGCGCCCCGACCCGCGCGACGTAAAGGCCTCGCTCAAGCTGGTGGGCCTGAGCGACAAGCGCAGCTGCCTGCCCAGCCAGCTCTCGGGCGGCCAGCAGCAGCGCGTGGCCATCGCGCGCGCGCTCATACACCGCCCGGCGCTGATACTGGCCGATGAGCCCACCGGCAACCTGGACAGCCGCACCAGCCGCGAGATAGTGGCTCTGCTCAGGCAGAGCGTGAACGAGAGCGGCCAGACGCTGGTGCTGATAACCCACGACGCGCAGGTGGCCGCGCAGGCCGACCGCGTGATACGCATAAAGGACGGCCGCATAGAGCCGCCGGCCGAATCGCTGGCCGAGCGCATATGCGCCTCGGGCAACACGTTTGAGGACGCTCAGGGCGAGGGCCCGCGCGCCGGGTGGGCGCAGATGACGGTCGACGCGAGCGGAACGCACACGCTCACTCACAGCGCGCGCCCCTTCCCCGCCGCGCAGGCCCGGGTACAGGAGGCGCACAGATGAACGGATTCTTTCTGGCACGGAGGTACATGTTCCGGCAAAAGCGGCGCACGCTGCTCACGGCCTTCGGCATAGCGCTGGCGATAGCCCTGGTATGCGGCGTGGGCGTGCTGTTCGACTCGTTCAGGACGCTGCTGATAAACGAGGAGATACAGTCGTCCGGCAACTGGCATTACGACATATCGAACATATCAAGCGCGGACGACGCGCACGTGCTGGCGGCCAACCGCGCATTTGAGGCAGGCTCGGTGTACTCAAGCGACCTGTACGCGCGCTTTGAGGCCGACTACGGCTCCGACAAGTACTCGGACAACTACGCTTACCTTCAGATATTCCAGGGCGACAGCGACTACGTGGCCATGAGCAGCCTGCCCTACCGGCTCAAGGCCGGGCGGCTGCCCGAGAGCGCCGACGAGATAGTGATATCCGTAAACGCGCGCGCTTACTTCCGCGACACGCCCTCGCTGGGCGACGTGATAACGCTGCCCGTGGGCGCGCTGGAATACGAGCGGCGCGAGACCGAGGACCTGTACGCGCTGCACACCGCGGAGACGCGCACGTACACGGTGGTGGGCTTTTGCGACAACAGCACGCGCCTTAGCCGCTCCTTCTACGCCTTCACACTGCCGGACGGCGGAGCGCACAGCTACACGGCGCGCGTGCGCATAGCCGGAGCGACCGACTACGCGGCGGCGGTGAGGAACGCGATAGCGCAGTCCGGGCTGAACGCGGACGAGCTGGAGATAGCGGACAACCTCTCCCTGATACGCTTCAATGCGCAAGGACTGAGCGGCAGCACGCAGAAGGCGCTGCTGATGACCTGCGGGCTGCTGGTGGCGATAATACTCGTGATGATGATGCTGGTGGTGCGCAACACGTTCGCCATATCGATAGACGAGAAGATGCAGCAGTTCGGCATACTGCGCTGCCTGGGCGCCAGCCGCAAGTCGATACGCTCGATAGTGCGCGCGGAGGCGCTGATGATGTGGCTGCTGGCGGCGCCGGTGGGCGTCGCGGGCGCGCTGGCGGCCATGCAGATACTGTTCGTCATAATCCATTCGCTGGACAGCGACATGCTCAAGCTCCTCACGCTCCACTGGTCGCTCTGGCCGTTTGCGCTGGCGCTGGGCGTGAGCCTGGTATGCGTGATGCTGGCCTCCGCATCCCCCGCCCGCAAGTGCGCGCGCGTATCGCCGATAGGCGCGGTGCGCGGCGAGGGCACGCTGCGCGCCCGGGTCAGGCGCGCACACGGCGGCAGGCTGCTAGGGCATATGCTGGGCTTCCCCGGCCTGATGTCGGCGCGCAACATGCGCCGCAACCCGCGCAAGTACCGGGCGACGCTGATGTCGGTGGCATGCAGCATAGCACTGTTCATGGTGATGAGCGGCTTTGCCAGCGGCTTCCGCGAGAGCATGTACATGTACGTGGGCATGGACGGGACCGACGTGCGCATTTCGACCGACACGGCACGGGAGCCGGAGGACCTGCGCGCGGTAGAGGCCGCCCTTGCCCGGGTGGACTCGCTGGACAGGATGACCGGTTACTTCAGCGAAGGGCTGATAGTTGACCTCGAGGGCAGGTTAAGCGACGAGCTGGTAAAGCTCTACAACGACAACGGATTTAACATGGACACTCAGGGCGAGGTGTCGGTCAAGTATCTGGACAGGCAGGGATTTGAGCAGCTCACATTCGAGGGCGACGCGCCCACATACGAGGAGTTCTGCCAGCCCGGAGCGGTGGTACTGCTGCAAAAGCTGATAATGGGCAGCAGCCGAGACGGCGTGCAGGTTATCCAGGCTACCACCTATGCGCCGGGCGATGCGGTCGAATGCCGCGCCTACGCGGGCGGCCGGGACGAGCCCGTGCAGTTTAGGATGATAGGCGAGCTCAAGGCCGCGCCCTGGTACCTGAACTCATTTACCGGCCAGATAATCATGTTCGCGGCGCAGCAGAACATGCCCACTGCGAGGCCGCTCACCTGCCTCTACTCGCTCAAGGCGAAGGCGGGCCGCGGGGACGAGCTGAGCACCGCCATGAACGCGATGGAATACGAGCCCGAGCTGCTGAACTGGGCGGTGAACGACATATACAACATGGTCAAGGAGAACCGCGCGCTGATGCAGGTGATGGACATATTCCTCTACGGCTTTACGGCGGTCATCGTGCTGATATGCGCCATGAACCTGCTCAATACCATCAAGACCAACATGAACTCGCGCCGGCGCGAGATGAGCATGCTGCGCGCCATAGGCATGAGCCGCCGCCAGATGATGCACATGCTCTCGCTGGAGTGCGTGTGGTACGCCGTGCTGGGCACGCTGCTGGGGCTGGTGATAGGCATACCGCTGGAGCTGATGCTGATAGTCTCGGCCTCGTCGGGCATGCTGACGGTGGACTTCAGCGTGCGGCTGCTGGCGCTGCAGAGCGCGCTGTGCATGGTCGTCACCTGCGCCATCGCCCTGGCGGCGGGCAGCGGCCCCATACGCACCATAGTGCGCGCGCCCGCGACCGAGGGCATACGCGCGATAGAATGACGGAGGATGAAATGCAGAAAATAGTTATGGATACGCTCAACATGCTGATGGAAGGGCTCAGGTGTACGCTGCCCTGGTCGCTGTGCGCGTGGGCGCTCATGAGCCTGTACCGCCAGGCGAAGGGCCGGCGCACCTCGCTTACGGCGCTGTTCGCGCTCAGCTATGCGGCGCTTTTGCTGTGGGGCACGTGCGCCTCGCGCGTGGATTCGGTGCGGGAGTTCCTGACGTGGCAGCTTCCCGCCGACTGGCGCGCGATGTTCGTAAGCGAGCTGAGCCTCACCCGCCCGGCGCAGGTATGGCACGAGCTGATGAACGTGGCGCTGTTCATGCCGCTGGGCTGGCTCATGATGCGGCGCGGCCGCGCTCCGCAGGCGACGGTGCTGATAACGGCGTGCGGCTGCGCGCTCTCCTGCGCGGTGGAGCTGTTCCAGGGTTGCCACGGGCTGTGCTTCGACCTGTCGGACGTAATGACCAACACGCTGGGCACGGCGCTGGGCTGCCGGGCCTATGCCCCCACAGTGGCGCTGGCGCTGCGCGCAAGGCGCGCGCACAAACCCCCGCAGCGGGCCAAGGCCGTGAGCCTTGGCCTGGCTGCGGGGCTTGTGCTGTCGGGGGATGCGGGAGAAGGGAAAGCAGCACGAACATAATATGTGTAACAGCGGCGCAAGGACGCTGCCGCGATGCCGCAAGGCAACGGAAGAACGCGGAGCAGCACACACATCCTTTGCATCAGCTTCGCAAGAATACTACCCCGATGCCGCAAGGTGGCTGAAGAATGCGGCGAAGCGCACCAAACCTTTGCAACAACGGCAGAGCGCTGCGCCAGGACGCAGCGTCCCGCCGCCTCCTCCCCCAGCGGAGCGGCGGCGTTTCAAGGGGTAATAGGAGAATCCAAGGAGGGCCTAGGGGGAAATCGCAATCCCCCTGGCCCTCCTTGGCCGCCGGAGGCTGCCACGCGGCTGCGAACTCAGATATCAGCGGCGCAAGGATGCGCTGCGATGCCGCATTGCAGCGGAAGAACGCGGAGCAGCACGCTCATCATTTGCCTAGCTTCGCAAGGACGTTGCCCCGATGTTGCAAGGTAGCGGAAGAACGCGGAGCAGCACACCTAACCCTTTGCAACAACGGCAGGGCGCTGCGCCAGAATGCAGCGCCCCGCCGCCTCCTCCCCCAGCGGAGCGGCGGCGGTACAAAGGGGTGAGCAGAGAAT
>JBJEUC010000116.1:0-4796 GCA_051883635.1 Candidatus Fimadaptatus sp. | reverse complement strand
TGACGATTGTCACCCTGCTGCACCGGGCGGCCATACGGCCCCTGACGGTTATCGCCGTGCTGCACCGGGCGGCCATACGGCCCCTGACGGCCCTCGCCCTGCTGCACAGGACGGCCATACGGGCCCTGCGGACGGGCGCCCTGCTGCGGACGCCTGTCGCCCTGCGGCGCGGCCTGGCGCGCGGCGGCCGGACGGGCCGCAGGCGCTTCCGTACGCGGCGCGGCGGGCGCGTCGGCGCGGGGTGCGGCGGGCTTATCCTGCGCCTGAGGCGCGCTCTGCGGCGCGGGCGCTTCGGGCTTTTCCGCGCGCGAGAGCGCATCGGCCGCGTTCTGGCTCGCCTCGTTCTGCGCGGCGAACTGATCGGACGAGAACGCGTTCATAAACACGGGCGCTTCCACGCGTGCCTCGCGGCGCTTTTCTTCCTGCTTCTGGGATTCATCGGCGGTCAGCCTGTCCTCCAGGGCCTTGAGCGCCCTGAGGGCCTCCTGCGCCTGCTTGCGCGACCTGGCTACGCTTTCCAGCAGCCTGCCCGCGCTGGAGGAAACTTCCTTGGTAGCGTCCTGTACCTTGACTTTGGCCATCTAAACTATGCACCCCCGCGTATTGCAATCGGTAAAAATCGAAAATACTGTCATTGATCCTCGTCTGCGGACATCCTGCGGATGCCCTGCAAAATGCCCTCGGCAAGTTTTGCATCCTGCACGACGGCGGTCCTGCGGTTCGGTCTGCCGACCGAGCGCCCCAGTTGACCGGCCTTCAGCATCACCAGCTCCACCCGGTGATAGGCCGAAGCGTCGCGGAACTTCTTTAACGTGCCGGGCGATACCCCCTCGTCGATCAATATGAGCGCCGCCTTGTCGGCGCGTATCGCGTCCAGGCAGCCTTCCTCCCCCAGAGTAAGCCTGCCGGCGCGCATGGCCAGCCCGATGAGCCCGGGCGCGTCCACCGCGCTCATGCCCGGCCTCCCTGTCCGCCGTCCGGAGCGCCGGACAGCTCCTGCTCCAGCAGCAGGTAGACCTCCTTATCCACCTGGCACTCGAAGGCCTTGGCCAGGAGGTTGGCCTTCATCGCCTTTTTGAGGCATTCGGGATCGTTGCAGATGTATGCGCCTCTGCCGGGCGCGCGTCCTGCCCTGTCCAGCGCTATCACGCCCTCGGGCGAGCGGACTATGCGCGCCATCTCGCGCTTGGGCTTCATCTCGCGGCAGCCCACGCACATGCGCATAGGTATCTTCTTCTGTTTGAGCGGCATATGACCCCTCCCTTCCGGGCGCTGAGCGCGCCCCTTTGCGTATTATTCGGCGGGAGCGCTCTCGCTCTCCCCGACTGCGGGCTCGCCCTCGCCGCCCAGCAGCGCCGCCTCGGCCTGGCTCTGGCTCTTTATGTCTATGCGCCAGCCGGTGAGCTTGGCGGCCAGGCGGGCGTTCTGGCCCTCCTTGCCTATGGCCAGCGACAGCTGGTTGTCGGGCACTATCACGCGGGCGGACTTATCCTTTTCGGAAACGTAGACGCCCAGCACGCGCGCGGGATTGAGCGCGTTGGCGATATACTCCTGCGGGTCGGCCGACCACTTGATTATGTCTATCTTCTCGTCCTTGAGCTCGGCCACCACGTTTTCCACGCGCATGCCGCGCGGGCCCACGCAGGAGCCCACCGGGTCCACCATGGGGTCGGTGGAGGTCACGGCCATCTTGGTGCGGAAGCCGGCCTCGCGGGCTATCGACTTTATCAGCACTATGCCGTCGCGTATCTCGGGCACCTCTATCTCGAACAGGCGCTTTACCAGGCCGGGATGTATGCGGCTCACCATCACCTGCGGCCCCTTCTGCTGGCGCAGCACCTCCAGCACGTACACCTTTATGCGGTCGTTTACGTGATACTCCTCGCCCGGCATCTGCTGCGGCACGTCCAGCAGGCCATGAGTGCGGCCCAGCTCGACCAGCACCTGCTTGCCCTCCATGCGCTCGACTATCGCGGTGAGTATCTCGTTCTCCTTTTCGACATATTCGCTGTATATCTTGCCGCTCTCGGCCTCGCGTATGCGCTGCACCACCACCTGCTTGGCGGTCTGGGCGGCTATGCGGCCGAACTTGCGGGGAGTCACCTCTACCTTGACTATGTCGCCCACCTTGAAGCGCGGGTCTATCGTGCGCGCCTGGTCCAGCGACATGTCCAGGTTCTCGTTCTCCACTTCCTCGCGCACGGTCTTGCTGGCGAACACCTGCACGTTGCCCGTAACAGAGTCTATCGCCACGCTCACGTTGCCCGCGTTGTAGTTGCGCTTGTAGGCCGATATGAGCGCGGCCTCTATCGCGCTGAGCAGCACGTCCCGGTCGATATTGCGCTCCTTTGTAAGCGCGTCCAGCGCGCTTATGAATTCCTCGCTCATGTCACCGATTCTCCTCCGTCCTGAGTTTGTGTCTCCTGCTCCTGAGCGGCCCGCTCCAGCTCGTCAAACAGCGGGCTGGCCAGCTCCTCGTCGTCCAGGGTCATGCGTATCAGCGCCGCGTCCGCGCGCGCTATGCGCACTGCGCCCGCGCCCGCATCCACCGTGACCGACTCCGCGTCGAAGTCCGTCAGCCGGCCGGTCAGCTGCTTTTGCCCGTCCATCTGCCGGTAGAAGCGTATCTCCACATTCTGCCCCAGCGCGCGCTCGAAGTCCCGCTCGGTCTTGAGCGGTCTGTCCGCGCCGGGCGAAGTGACCTCCATGTAGTCGTAATCGATATCCTGCGCGTACCTGAGCACCCGCCGGTGGAAGCTCTCGCAGTCGTCCAGCGTGACCGAGCCGTCCTTATCTATCGTAAAGCGCAGCACGCTGCCGCTGCTTTCGCGCACTATGGCCACCTCTACCAGCTCCAGCCCCAGCGCCTGAGCCTCTTCCTCCGCCCTGCGCCTGACTCCCGCCAGCGACTGTACCGGCCGCTTTGCCTGCCTGGCCATGTGTACCACCTCCCGAAAATGGCGGCGCGTTTTGCGCATTCCACAATAAAGAGCGGTTTTTCTCCGCTCTTACTCAATGCCCAAATGCCACGCGGTACGCCCGTCTGCGCGCCCCACGCCCGCCTGCGCAGGCATGCGCGCACTTCATCTCACATATTATATCACCTAACGCGCCCAAATACAACCTTCACAACCAAAACTTCACGCTTAAAGCCGCATACCGGGGCCTTGGCGCGTTAAATTTTGACTTGGCGGGCGGCCTGGCAGGGCCTGCCCGGGCGAAACTTTTATGCGCCGCCGCGCGTCCAATACTTGACAATACGGGCCGCCCGGCGCGGCCTGAGGGAGGGATATCAATGCCGCACCGTCTGACGGCGCTTTTCCTGCTCTGCGCGGCTCTGATGGCCTGCGCGCTGCCCGCGATGGCGGGCGGGTCGGATGCGACGCTGTACGCCTACTTTGACGGGAGCCTGTGCCGCCTGATAGACGAAAAGGGCCGCACCGTGGCGGACGAAGGCTGGCAGCACATAGAGGCGCTGCGCTCTCCCACGGGCGAGCGCCGCTTCGTCGCCCTGCGCTACGACGCGGAAGGCAGCCAGGCGACGCTGCTGGACGCGGCGGGGCAGCCGCTCACCGACCGCCGCTACGAATACATATACGCGCAGGACGGCGAGCTCCTCGCCATGCAGGACGGGCTCATGGGCGTGCTGGACTGGGACGGCGGCGAGATACTCCCCGCGCGCTACGCCTCCATAGTGCCCACCGGCAGCGGCGCCTACCTGACCACCACCGGCAACCCGGGCGACGGCATGGCCGACGAGCTGTACCTGACCGACGCCGACGGGGTGAGCTCGTATCTGGGCGACAACGCCTGCTGCATGGGCCGGTTCTCCGAGGGGCTGCTGGTGGCGCAGGCGCTCACCGGCAAGTTCGGCTATCTGGACACGTCGGGCCAATGGGCCATCGCGCCCATATACGACCAGGCGGACGAGTTCCAGGGCGGACGGGCTGTGGTGGCGCGCGGCGGGCTGTACGGCATGATAGACGCCAGGGGCGCGCTGGTGCTGCCGCTGCGCTACGACTCCATAGTCGCCGTGGACATATTCAGCGGCACGGCCGAAGCGCGCACGGGCGGCGCGGCGGGCGCGATAGTCACGCTCTCGGGCGGCGCGGCCACGATATACCCCAGCGACACCATGATACCCTCCCGCTCGGTAAGCGGGGTGGACTACGCCTATCTGCCCGGCTACGGGCTGGCCGTACTGGCTTCGGACGAGGCGCGCGAGGTCTACGACGCGCGCGGCCGCCTGCTGCTGCGCCTGGAGGGCGACCCCATGCTGATAGTGCTCAGCGGCACGCGGGCCCTGGCGATACCCGACGACGGCTCCGGCGCGCGCATGATTGACCTGCAAAGCGGCGAGACACTGGCGCTGCTGGAGGGCGCGTGCGATGCGTACACGCTGAGCGACGGCGAGGATGACTGGGGCGTATGCGTGGGCTATGGCGGGAGCGAGGGGCCCGACGTGCTCTACGGCATATGCGACATGGACGGCGCGGAGATACTGCCCGCCCGGTACGACATGATAGCGCAGGTGGACGAGGGCGTGTACTCGGTCCGGTGCGGGCAGGCGTTCGGGCTCATGCGGGCCGGCGGAGAATGGATACTGGAGCCAAAGCAGTAAGGGGCAATATGGCAGGGCGAGAGGGTTTCGCCCTGCCATTTTGGTTTGGGATGGGGCGTTTCTGGCGTTGATTTGCGGATTTCGCGGCGCGTTCTTGCGCCGCTTTTGGCTGCGGCAGCTGCCGCGTGGCAGCCTCCGGCGGCCAAGGAGGATTAGGGGGATTGCGATTTCCCCC
>JBJEUC010000115.1:0-4799 GCA_051883635.1 Candidatus Fimadaptatus sp. | reverse complement strand
TCACCTTCAAGCCCGGCCCGGTGTTCACCAACATACTGCTGGCCGACGAGATAAACCGCGCCACGCCCCGCACGCAGTCCGCGCTGCTGGAGTGCATGGAGGAGCGGCAGGTGACTGAGAGCGGCGTGACGCGCCGGCTGGCCGAGCCCTTCCTGGTGGTGGCCACCCAGAACCCCGTCGAGATACAGGGCACTTTCCCGCTGCCCGAGGCGCAGCTGGACCGCTTCCTGGTCAGGCTCAAGATGGGCTATCCCGATTCGCAGGGGAACCTGGAGATACTGCGCCGCTTCATAAGCGCCAGCCCGCTTGAGGAGCTCGCGCCGGTGGTCACGCGCGAGCAGATAATCGAGGCGCAGCGCGCGCTCACACTCGTCCGGGCCTCCGACGTGGTAATGGGCTACATATCCTCGCTGTGCGAGCGCACGCGCCAGTTCGAGCAGGTGCAGCTGGGCGTTTCTCCGCGCGGCATGCTGGCGCTGCTGCGCGCCTCGCAGGCGCACGCGCTCACCGAGGGCCGCGACTTCATCACGCCCGACGACGTGCGCGCGATGGCCGAGGCGGTGCTGGCGCACAGGATAGTGGTGCGCGGCATGTACGGGCGCTCCGGGCAGGGCGAACTGATAGTGCAGGAGGCGCTCAAGAGCACGCCCGTGCCCACCGAATCACCCGAAAGGGCGTGAGCGCATGAATCTGTTTTGGCTGATGCTGGTGCTGCTGGCGCTGGGCTGCATACAGTCGTTCGTGTTCCGGCGCTTCGGCTTCAAGGGCATCAAGTATACTCGCGAGTTCAGCAGGCGCAGCGTGTACGAGGGCGAGGACGTGGAGATGGTCGAGGTGATAGTCAACCGCAAGCTGCTGCCCGTGCCCTGGCTGCGCATTGAGAGCCGCATATCCCCCGACCTGCACTTCAAGACCGCGCAGGAGGAGCGCGAGATATCCGAGGACGAGCAGTACCACAAGAGCGTGTTCTACCTGGGGCCCTATTCGCGCGTTACGCGGCGACACACCATCAAGTGCATGCGCCGCGGCGATTACCGGCTCACCACGGTGGAGGCCTCGCTGGGCGATCTGGTCAACTTCGGGCGCGCCACGCAGCAGATGGCCGTGAGCGCGCACCTGATGGTCTACCCGCGCCTGCTCGCCGACGACGAGATAGACATGCCCTCGCGCAAGTGGCAGGGCGACGTGGTGGTAAAGCGCTGGATAATGCCCGACCCGTTCCTGGTGGGCGGCCTGCGCGAATACCGCGAGGGCGACCCCATGCGCAGCGTACACTGGGGCGCCAGCGCGCGCACCGGCCGACTGCAGGTCAAGACCTACGACTACACCGCCGACCCGCGCCTGATGGTGGTGCTCAACGTGCAGATGCAGGAGCACCAATGGGGCGAGCTGATGCGCTATGAGCAGGACAGGATAGAATACGGCATAAGCCTGGCCGCCACGCTGCTCACGCGCGCACTGGAGGCCGGCGTGGAGGCCGGCTTTGCCTGCAACGGCCAGCTGACCATACGCCCGGAGGAACCGGTCGTGATACCGCCGCAGCGCGCCTCCACGCAGGGCGACGTGCTGCTCAGCGCCATGGCGCAGCTCGTGATAAAGCGCTCGCTCAACTTCCACACCTTCCTGGAGGAGCTGAGCGCCTATCAGGACATGGACATACTGATACTTTCGGCTTACGATTCCGAGCTGATACAGGAGGGCGTGGAGCTGCTGCGGGCGCGCGGCAACTCGGTCACGCTCAGCCTGATAGGGGGAGGGCGCAATGAAGAAGCTGTTTGACAACGCGCTCCTGTGCCTGTGGCGCGCGCTGCTGTTCAGCCCGGTTGTGCTGCTCGCGGGCGAGCTGCTGCCGGGCGCAAGCCAGCTGAGCGCCGGGCTGTTCTACCTTTGCGGGCAGGCGCTGGCGCTGGGCGTATCGTTCGTGCCCTCGCGCGCGCGCGTCGCGGCGCTGCTCGCGGGCGGCGCGGCCTATGCGGCCGCGGGCGCGCTGGCGCTGGGCGTGCCGGGCAACCCCATGGCGCTCGTCATAGTCGCGCTGGGCGTCGTCGCCTACGCGCTCACCGTGCGCGCCCAGAGTACCGGGGTGCGCTACGATACGCGCCTGATGATAGCCGGCGCGCTCATACACGCCATCGCGCCGTTGGTGATACAGTTTACGGGCAGGCCCATCGACTACACGGCGATGATGTGGGCGGGCATAGCGTTCCTGCTGATGTGCCCCTACGCGCTCAACGATTCCTCGGTGCGCGACGGCATGTCGCTGCGCGGCCGGGGCGGCAAACCCATACGCCGCATATCGCGCGCCAACCGCGTGATGGTCACCTGCCTCATAGCCGTGGCGCTCATCATAGCCTGCGCGGGCGCGATACGCGACGCCGTTCAGCGCGCAGGCGCGTTCGTGATGCACTGGGTGGGCCGGTTCATAATGTGGCTGATGAGCCTTGCCGGAGGCAGCGAAGGCGCGGGCGGCGGCGAAGGCGGCGGCAACATGGACCTGGGGCTGGGCGGCGAGGCCGTCGAGCCCAGCTGGTTTGCCAGGTTCATGGAGCAGGTGATGAAGTACTTCGTGGTGCTGGTGCTCATCGTGCTGGTCATATTCGTCCTGTGGAAGCTGGGCAAGCTGCTGGCCCGGCTGGCCCGCCGCATATCGGCCTGGGCCCGGCGCTTTGCGCAGGGCGTGAAGGAGGACTACCTGGAGGAGCACGAGCAGCTCATGGACTGGGGCGAGGTGCGCGGTGAGATGCTCAACTCGGTAAAGGACACCCTGCGCCGCCTCACCACGCGCGAAAAGAAGTGGGGCGATATGGACGCCCGCGAGCGCGTGCGCTACGTGATACGCCAGCTCTACCGCCGGCGCGGCGCCGGAATAAGCGGCCTTGAGTACCTGAGCGCGCAGGAGGCCCTGGGCGAGATGGCCGTGGACGAGCCGGCGCGCCGCGAGCTGGGGCCGCTGTACGACGAAGCGCGCTATTCCGACCACGAGATAACGGAGGCGCAGGCCGAGGCGGCGCGCCGCGCGGTAAAGTAGCGCAGGCGGTGGGAAGGTGTACGCGGGGGCGGCTTCCGCTGCTTAGGTACGGCTTCTGACACGCAGGAGCAGTACCATGCGGGACGTGCCCCCTGTACATACGGAATGGTTCTTGCCGCGCGGTACGCAGAACCGGACACGTGCAGCGTAGTACCCACGGGACACGGCTCATGATGCGCGGGACGCTGTTCATCACCCGCAGGCATGGCCCCACCACGCAGAACTGGGCTCCTTCCGCCTGGGCATGGCTTCTGGCACGCAGGTCGTAGTACCATGCGGGACGTGCCCCGTACATACGTAATGGCTCCTGCCGCGCGGACGCGGTATCATGGCCCGCAGGCATGGCCCCACCATGCAGGACTGGGCTCATTCCGCTTTGGCATGGCTCCCGACACGCGTACACGGTATGCGGCTCATGATGCGCGGGACGCTGTTCATCACCCGCAGGCATGGCCCCACCATGCAGGACTGGGCTCATTCCGCCTGGGCATGGCTTCTGGCACGCAGGTCGTAGTACCATGCGGGACGTGCCCCGTACATACGTAATGGCTCCTG
The DNA here is from genome assembly GCA_051883635.1 of Candidatus Fimadaptatus sp. Lineage (GTDB taxonomy): Bacteria > Bacillota > Clostridia > Christensenellales > Aristaeellaceae > Fimadaptatus. The sequence goes on along the minus strand of JBJEUC010000115.1, from coordinate 1,216 downwards.
CCGCGCGGACGCGGTATCATGGCCCGCAGGCATGGCCCCACCATGCAGGACTGGGCTCATTCCGCTTTGGCATGGCTCCCGACACGCGTACACGGTATGCGGCTCATGATGCGCGGGACGCTGTTCATGACCCGCAGGCTCCCCTGCCCCGCATGCCGGGGCTTGACAACGCAGGCCGCGCGATATATAATGATTCCATAATGCCGGTATGAAGCCGGTGAGCCGTTCCCCGACAGGCAGGGATAATACGCCATGAAGGCCGCTCAAAGCATGGGCCTTCATGGCGTTTATTTTTTGCCTGACCGGCAAGGAGGATATGACTTATGAAAAACGTACGCAACCTTGTAATGTGCGCGCTCTGCATAGCGCTGGGGCTGGTGCTGCCCCTGGCGTTCCACGCCGTGCCCAATGCGGGCCAGATATTCCTGCCCATGCACATACCGGTGCTGCTGAGCGGGCTCATATGCGGGCCGCTGTTCGGGCTGATATGCGGCGCGCTCACGCCCCTGCTGTCCAGCCTCATGACCGGCATGCCCGGCGCGGCGATACTGCCCGGCATGATGTGCGAGCTGGCCACCTACGGCCTGGTGGGCGGACTGCTGGCGCGTCTTGACATAAGGCCGCGCGCGGCCGGAATATACGTATCCCTGGTGGGCGCGATGCTGTGCGGCCGCCTGGTCGCGGGCGCGCTCAATGCGCTGATATTCCGCGCGGGCTCGTATTCGCTGGCCATGTGGGTCTCGGCCTCGTTCGTCACGGCGCTGCCGGGCATAGTCATACAGCTCATCGCCATACCGCTGGTGGTGGCCGCGCTCGAGCGCGCGCACGTGATAACCGCGGGGCGCGCCGCAGATTGAGCCCCGGCGCAAGAGCCAACTAAAGCGCACAGGCGCGGAAGGAGTACCTTCCGCGCCCTTTGCTTTTCACTCCCCGGGAGAGCGCGAGAGGGCCCGCAGGCCCTCTCGCATTAATTCGTTTCCGCCGGTGTGTACGGCGGAAACGCAGCAATTTCGTAGGTCGGGGAGCTTGCCCCCCGGAGAAGAAATTGCTTCCTTGCAGATTCGCCGTCCGCGCCCTTCGGGCGCAGGCGAATCTGTGTAGGGGTGGCAGTGGCGGGGGAGCTTGCTCCCCCGTCCACCTAGGAATCGCAGCCCTCTCGCACTTCAATCGAACCCGGCGGCGTGTACGCCGGGTTCGCAGCAATTTCTTCGGAGGG
>JBJEUC010000114.1:0-4799 GCA_051883635.1 Candidatus Fimadaptatus sp. | reverse complement strand
CGCCCAGCTCAACGCCCCTGAGCTGCGTCTGCAGCTCGCTAAGCAGCGGGTCGGGGCTGCACTCAAAGGGCTTGCCCGCGTCGTCCACCGCCATAAGGTAGCGCAGGTAGGCGGCCAGCACGAAGCGTATGCCGCGCAGTTCGCTCAGATCCATGCCGCGGCGGATGTACTCCTTTATCGTTTCGCCGAAGCGTATCGAGAGCTTCTGCGAGGTATCGGTGGCTATGCGCTGCGGGGTGTCGGGCATGAACACGTTGGGCAGGCGTATCGTAAGCACGTCGCTCAGGAAGTCCTCGGGGCGGATTATGCCCGGGTCGACCACCACCGGCAGGCCCTCCACGTAGCCTATGCGCTTCACAAGTGCGCTCAAATCGGCGTCGGTCATCTCCTGGGCGATGGTCTCCATGCCCAGCAGGCAGCCCAGCACCGCCAGCGCCGTGTGCAGCGGGTTGAGGCAGGTGCAGACCTTCATCTTCTCCACCTTGTTCACGGTCTCGCGGTCCACGAAGTACACGCCCGCCTTCTCCAGCGCCGGACGGCCCGCCGGGAAAGCGTCCTCAATGACCAGATACTGCGCCTGCTCGGCGTTTACGAACGAGGCGGTATAGGTCTTTTTGTCGGTTATGATGGTCTGTGCGTCCTCGTAGCCCGATTCGGTGAGCATCTGCGCCACCTTGGCGTCGGGGCGGGGAGTTATCTTGTCAATCATCGACCAGGGGAAGGACACGCGCGCGGAGTCGCTCAGGTAGTCCACGAAGTCCCTGGCGACGTAGCCGCGCTCGAGCCACGCCCCGGCCATCGCCAGCACCGCGGCGCGCAGCTTTTCGCCGTTGTGCGAGCAGTTGTCCATCGACACCAGCGCCATGGGGTACGCGCCGGCGTTAAAGCGGCGCAGCATCAGCGCGGTCAGGTGGCCCATGAGCGAGGTGCAGCCCTCGGGGCCGGCCTCCATGTCGGCGGCGATGTAGCGCAGCGTGGAGCCGTCGGGCGCCTTGACGGCATAGCCCTTTTCGGTTATCGTGAAGCTGGCCATCTTGAGCGAGGGGTTTTCAAATATTGCGACAGTGCGCTCCCAGTCGGCGGGGCAGGCGCCGTCTATGCGCAGCGACTCGGCCACCGAGGCTATCACGCGCTTTTCGATGGTGCCGTCGGCCTTGAGCACCACCAGCAGGCTCAGCTCGTCAAAGGGATGGTAGGCCTTGTCGATTATCTCGCCGTCAAAGCCCTCGCACACCACTATGCCGGTGCGGGCGTCGCCTCCCTCCAGCAGGCGCTGGCACAGCGCCGCCGGGAACGCGCGGAATATGTTGCCCGCGCCGAAGTGCAGCCATTCGGGCGCGGCGGCCGTCTCGCGGCGCATTGCTTCAATATCGAACTTAGGCAGGCTGTAGCCGTTCTTTTCCCAGCAGCCGCAGCCCAGCGCATTGAGCTTGAGTTTCATCTTCACAACCTCCTGATAGAGTATGGCATAATTGTACATCAAATCCCGCGCGATTTAAAGACCCATTCTGACAAAAACCGCCCCTGCGGCAAATTTGTTTTGCCCAGGAGCCGGTTTTGCCGGGGCTTTACCTGCGCTTCACCGGCTCGCCGCCGGTATGCGCTATAATACAGGCATGGAACGATTTGATATTTCGCACAGACCCGACGCCAAACTCTTTGACTCCGCCTTTGAGCTTATCCAGGCTTCCTTCCCGCCCAGCGAATACCGCTACCGCGACACGCTGCTGGGCATGCTCGACTGGCCCACCTACGCCATGTACATAGAGCATCAGGCTTCCCGCGCCACCGGTCTCATCTGCTCGCATGAATTTGGAGGCATGCGCTTTGTCGAGACCTTCTGCATATCGCCCGGGCTGCGGGGCGCGGGCCGGGGCGGCCGCATGCTGGACGAATACGTATCGCTCTGCCCCGGGCCGGTAGTGCTGGAGGTGGAGCCGCCCGAGGATGAGCTGACCCGCCGCCGCGTGGGCTTCTACCGCCGCCACGGCTTTGAGCTGGACGAGCGCGACTACGTGATGCCGCCGCTGGAGCCCGAGCTTCCCCCGCTTAGGCTGCTGCTTATGAGCACGCAGCCGCTGGGCGCGGACTTCGGGGCCGTGCGCGACGCGATATACCGCACCGTGTACCGCATCGAGTCGCGCGACGTGCCCCGCCTGGGCTGAGCCTGACGAGGTGCGGGCGGTTCGCCCTGTCACGGTCATCATGCATGAGCCAGCCATCGACAAGGTTTCGCAGGACAGCCTATCCAATCGGAAGTGACGGCGTGTACGTCGCTTCCGGCATTTTTCGGGAGCAAACGCCTGTGTTTGCGGATAAAATGCAGTCCCGTTCCGGTCGCCGCCCGGAATTTACGCAGAATTTCAGGCGACCGGCCTTTCCCATTGAGAACAGAGGCTTTTCAACACTCTGAAGCCCTGCGGACGCAATGTCCGCAGGGCATTGGCTTTTCGGAGAAGTATGGGCCTGCCTGCGGAATGGAAAGCCAGCCCCCTTCCGCAGCGCTCGCCGCGTTCAGAGGCATACGCGCCGCCGGATGCGATGGAAGCCCGCCAGGAGCCCGGCCCGCCTGAGCCTTACCGGGCTTTTCTGCAATGCGCAGCGCCCTGCGGACGCGAAGTCCGCAGGGCTGCTTTCTGTCCAAAACGCTTTCCATGAGCCGCTTGCGGGAGCACATCCTCCCCCGCCGCGCCGGTCATTGCCGCTCGATGTCCCCCAGCCAGCTGGCCACCGGCGTATCCTGCCTGAGCCGCCCGTCCTCGACGAAGCCCTCGGGCCGCCCGGCCAGATCCTCTATGAGCCAGGCGCGCAGCTGCGCTATGCGGTCGGCGTACTGCGGGTCGTTTATCGCGTTGTGGCGCTCCTCCGGGTCGCGCTCCAGGTCGAAGTACTGCTCCGCGCCCAGCGGGCAGGCGCTGCGCGAGAACCAGACGTACTTGTCGCGCGAGGTCACAACGAAGTGATTGCTCAGCTCGCCATAGGTATGCTCGCCATGCACGTACTCGCGCGCAATGGGCGTGCCCGCGCTCAGCTCGGGCATGAGGGACACGCCCTCGACCGATTCCGGCACGCTCCCGCCGCCCAGCTCCACCAGCGTGGGCAGCACGTCGCGCAGCTCGACTACGCTTTGGCTCACCGCGCCGCGCCGCACGCCCGGGCCGCTAACTATGAAGGGTATGTTGGCCGAGCCGCGGTACGGCATCGACTTGCGCACCATGCAGTGATCGCCCAGCAGCTCGCCGTGGTCGCTTATGAACATGATGACGGTGTTGTCAAGCGCGCACTGATCGCTCAGCGTCATCAGCAGGCGGCCTATCTGGTAATCGATATGGGTTATGCAGGCGTAATAGCCCGCGCGCATGTCGCGTATCAGCTGCTCGTCTACCGGCCCGTAGATGCTGTTGAACACGCGGCCGTTGTCGCGCAGCGCCTGCTCATCGTCCCAGTCGCCGTATATCGGGGGCGTGAGCTCCCTGTCCCTGTACATGTCGAAGAAGGCCTGCGGCGCGTCGTAGGGCGCATGCGGGCGCACGTAGGACGCCATCAGGAAGAAGGGCTTATCGCGGTCGCGCCGCCTGAGGAAGTCTATCGAGCGGTCGGTGACCCAGTTGGTGGGATGCAGCCACTCCTCGTAGCACCACGGGCGCGTGACCCACGAATTGCAGTCCAGGCCCGTATCGATGACGTCGGCCTGCGCGCCCAGCTCCTGCTTGAGGAAGTGCATATAGTCGTCCGCGTAATACTGGTTTTCGTACATCGGGCATTCCACGCCGCGATAGGCGTGCAGGAAGCCGTCGTGCAGCTCCACGTTCATGAAGCCCTGCAGCGAGCGCAGCGGATGGACGTGCATCTTGCCCACCACCTGCGTCTGATAGCCCAGCGCGGTCATCTCGCCGCCCAGCGTGACCGGATAGTCCCAGCGCACGCGATCCTTATAGCCCACCCGGCCATGCGAGCGGGGCGTAAGGCCGGTAAACAGCCCGGCGCGCGCCGCTATGCAGCTGGGGCAGGCCGTGACCGCGTTGGGGAAGTACGTGCCCTGCGATACCAGCGTATCCAGGTAGGGCGTCTTTACGTCGGGATGGCGCACGCCTAGGCAGTCGCCGCGCATCTCGTCCGTCATTATGAGGAGTATATTGGGCCTTGGCATATGCATATACCTCCTTCGCTGCCCGGTGTCGGGCAGTGCATCGATGTTTCCGCGAGCGTCATGCCCGGCGCGAGGCTTCGGCGCAGAGTGGCGATGAACCGCGCCGGGCAGGGTTTGTTTCATTATACCACAGGTTGGTGGGTGGGGCAATTCTGACAATGGGGTAATGTACAGGCAGAGCGGCGCGTTCTTGCGCGGCGCTCTGCCGCCCAGGCATAGGGTTTTGCGGCGCTTTGCGTTCTTGCGGTGGTTGGCTGGGTTTGGGGCGCTTCCTTGCGCCGCTGGTGCTTGAGGGTGCTGCCGCGTGGCTGCCTCCGGCGGCCAAGGAGGGATAGGGGGATTGCGAGTTCCCCCTACTCCCTCCTTGGATTCTCTTCTCACCCCTTTGTAACGCCGCCGCTCCGCTGGGGGGGTGGAGGCGGCAGGGCGGCGCGTTCTTACGCGGCGCTCTGCCTTGTTACAAAGGGTAGGTGTGTTGCTTTGCGTTCTTCCGTTTTGTTGTTGTCATCGCGGCGCTTCCTTGCGCCGCTTTTGGCTGCGGCAGCAGCCGCGTGGCTGCCTCCGGCGGCCAAGGAGGATTAGGGGGATTGCGAGTTCCCCCTAAATCCTCCTTGGATTCTCCTATTACCCCTTAAAACGCCGCCGCTCC
>JBJEUC010000113.1:0-4806 GCA_051883635.1 Candidatus Fimadaptatus sp. | reverse complement strand
ATGAACTTGCGCCGGGAGGATGATTACATTCGGTAGAAAGGTGGCAATGTGCGGGCTGCGGGGCTTTGGTTGCAGCATGTGCGCCCATGGCATTTGCCATGGGCGCTTTGCTATGTTTGAGGTGCGGCGAGGGGGAGAGGGCGCGGGCGGATGGGCGTGGTGGCTTCGGGTGGCTTGCTTGTTCTGTTGGCTATTGGTTTGGCATAGCCCTCGCGATGGGTTGCGCTAATAGCATGTGCATGGGCGCTATCCTATGCCCGGAACGTCCTGCACAGGCATATGGCGCAGCCCAATTTGCATGACACTCTGCAAATACATCGCCAAAGGCGAACACACGGTAAAACCTGTGCATCAGGCCCTGCAAATGCGCCGCCGCCCCTTGAAAAATGCCCGCGCGAGTGCTATACTACCATATGCGAACAAATGTTCGATTAAGCGCGATGCGCGCAAAAGGGACATACGGAGGCGGTGACAATGACACTGACGGAAAAGCTGAGCATACTGGCGGACGCGGCCAAGTACGACGCGTCCTGCGCCAGCAGCGGCGTGGACCGCAGAGCGTCGGGCACGCTGGGCAACGCGACGGCCTGCGGCATATGCCATTCGTTCGCGGGCGACGGGCGCTGCATCTCGCTGCTCAAGGTGCTCAAGACCAACGTGTGCCGCTACGACTGCGCGTACTGCCATAACCGCCGCTCCAACGACGTGCCGCGCGCCACCTTCACGGCGCTCGAGCTCTGCGAGCTGACGATGGAGTTCTACCGGCGCAACTATATAGAGGGGCTGTTCCTCTCCAGCGCCGTCACCCGCGACCCGGACAGCACCATGGAGGAGCTGATACGCACGCTGGAGCTGGTGCGCGGCGCGGGCTTTGGCGGCTACATACACGCCAAGGCGATACCGGGGGCGGATGGCAGGTTGGTCGAGCGGCTGGGGCGGCTGTGCGACCGCATGAGCGTGAACATAGAGCTGCCCAGCGCGGCGTCGCTGAGCGAGCTGGCGCCCGACAAGACGCGCGAGGCCATACTGCGGCCGATGGGCTACATCGGCCGGCGCGTCGCGCAGCGCCGCGAGGAGAAGCAGCTGTTTGCCTCCGCGCCTGAGTTCGTGCCGGCAGGCCAGTCCACCCAGCTGATAGTGGGCGTGACCGCCGAGAGCGACCGGCAGATACTCCGGCTCAGCCAGGGCCTGTACCGCTCCTACGGCATGAGGCGCGTGTATTACAGTGCCTACACCCCGGTCAACCACGCCGACAACCTGCCCGAGATACCGCGCGCGCCGCTGCTGCGCGAGCACAGGCTCTACCAGAGCGACTGGCTGCTGCGCTTTTACGGCTTTACCGCCGAGGAGCTGCTCACGCCCGAGCAACCCAACCTGGACGAGAAGGTCGACCCCAAGTGCGGCTGGGCGCTGCGCCATCTGGAGGAGTTCCCGGTCGAGGTGCTCAGGGCGGACTATGCGCGGCTGCTGCGCGTTCCCGGCATAGGCATGACGAGCGCGCGGCGCATCTGCGAGATGCGGCGCTCGACGATAATCACAGAGCAGTCGCTCAGAAGGCTGGGCGTGGTCATGAAGCGCGCCCGCCATTTCATAACGCTCAACGGCCGCTATCTGGGCTGGAAGGTGGACGAGCGCCCCATCCGCTCCGCGCTCGTGGCGCTGGACGGCGCTCCGGCCGCGCTGCGCGCGCAGCAGCTCTCGTTTTTCGACGAGCCGGTAAACGACTGGCAGATGCTGGACTCCGCGCTCAAGCGCACCACACAGCGCCTGAGCGCAGCGGGCGGGGAGAGCGCGGCGCTCTTGTAGCGGGGGCAGGCGGAGCATGTGCGGCAGGCATGGCAGAATGCGGGGCGCGCGACGGCATGGTAAACGAGTCACGTTTAATTGATGATGAGGCATGGTCCGGCGCAGTCAACGCTTGCCGCGCATATCGCGGACAGGGAAGCAACGCCCGCTGGGGCCATTGTAAAGGAGGATAGACCCATGCGCATTATATGCGACGGTACATATGACGGGTTGCTTACGGCGCTGTTTTACGCCTATCGGCTGCGCCCGGAGGAGATACTGCTGCGCCCGGCTCAGCAGCTGGACATGCTGGAGCCGCCCCGGGCGATAGCGACGGACATAACCAAATCGGCGCGCGTGCAGATAGCCATAGACGAAAAGCTGTCGGTCAATTCCGGACTGAACGTGCGCATGGCGTATGCGTCCGGCCTGGATGAGGCCGGCACGCTGATATACCGCTACGTCACGCGCGGCTGGAAGCTGGGCCACGCGCTGGACGACCACATGACCGACCCCGACGTTGAGCCGGTGCTGCGGCTTAGCCGCCGCGTGCAGCTCGAGCGGCACAAGATGCTGGGCTTTCTGCGCTTTGCGCCGCTGGAAAACGGGGTGCTGTACGCGGCTTGCGAGCCGGATTACGACATTGTGCCGCTGATGATAGAGCACTTTGCCGAGCGCCTGCCGGGCGAGCGCTTCATCATCCACGACCTCAGGCACGACACGCTGGCCTTCCACAAGCCCGGCGCCACGCAGGTGACGCATGCGCGCGCGCCCAGGCTGGCCGCCCCCGACGACGAGTACGCGGACGCATGGCGCGCGTTCTACGACGCCATCTGCATTGAGGCGCGCAAAAACCCGCGCCTGCGCGACGCCTTCATGCCGCGCCGTTATCACCGGTACCTGACGGAGCTGCAGCGCGGCGCGCAGGTCGCGGCGAGGTAGGCGGGTAAACGGGCGGAGAAGGGTGCGCTGTCTGCCTAGGTGGAGGAGCGGCGGGAGAATGCGTTTGGCAGGGGCAGACGTGGGGGATTCGATTGCATGTGCGCAGAAGTGCGGTTGCTGATAACAGGGCGGTGGGGCGGATGCTCAATAAAGCGCAAATCGCGAAATTGTGATGGTGCGAAATGTCCGCCCGCTGTGGAAAACAGAGCGAATGCGTTTTACAGGAGCAGATGCGGGGCGTGCCGATTGCGAGTGCGCAGAAGCGCGGTTGCTGAAAACAGGATGGCGGGGCGGCTGCTCAATAAAGCGCAAATCGCGAAATTGTGATGGCGCGAAATGTCTGCTTGCTGTGGAAAACAGAGCGAATGCGTTTTGCAAGGGCAGACGAGGGGCGTGCCGATTGCGAGTGCGCAGAAGTGCGGTTGTTGAAAACAGGGCGGCGTGGTAGCGATTGAAACAAGCGCAATGCGTTCCGCCTGCATAGGCGAGGGAACATCTGTCCGCTGGGCAAAACCGAGCGACTGAGCCATCCACATGGCATGTGCCAGTTGCGCCGTCCTTGCTGCGCGGAGGTGTGCGCGGCTGTGGAAAACATGTCGCATTCGGGCGACAGTGTGTGCCGCCGGACGCACTGCCGCGCGTGCGGGAGCGGATACGTCGTGGGAAAGCGGAGCGCCCGGTCGCGCGCAGGCGTATGCGCAGGGCACAGCGCTCGCGGCTGCACAGAAGCCGAGAGGGCTGTGGAAAAACATGGCATCGCGCCGCTGATGCATGCGCTCACGCGACAGCGGACGCACAGCCGCGCCAGCCGTCGGCGCAGCCGTTGTGCGCACAGCGCGGTTGTGGTACAATGGGAAGCGCGGCGCAGGGCCGCAGCGACAGGGGGGAAGGCCATGGCGAACATTGTGACGGGTAGCCGCATTCTGCTGAGCGTGGCGCTGCTCTTTGCGCCCGCGTGCTCGGCGGGGTTCTACGCGCTGTACCTGCTCTGCGGCCTGACGGACATGGTGGACGGCACCATTGCCCGCAGGACCGGCTCGGCAAGCGCCTTCGGGGCCCGGCTGGACAGCGCCGCGGACTGCGCGTTCGTGGCGGCGGCGCTTGCGAAGCTGATGCCGGTGCTGGAGCTGCCCGGCTGGCTGTGGGGCTGGACGGCGGCGATAGCCGCGCTGAAGCTGCTGAACGTGGCTGTCGGGTTTGCGCGCAGTGGGAGGTTCATGACGGAGCATACGCTCCTGAACAAGCTCACGGGCCTCATGCTGTTCGTGCTGCCCCTGACGCTTGGGTTCGTGAGGCCTGAGTACGGCGCGGCGGTGGTCTGCCTGTCGGCGAGCATGGCGGCGCTGCAGGAGGGCTGGCTCATTGCCGTGGGCCGGGAGAGGGCCTAACCCCGCGCAGGGGGCGGTTGCGGCAAAAAGAGCATCCGCAGAGGTCAGCGTATGCCCGGTCTATGAATAAAGCAAAGTTAGAGCGCGAGCGTGCCGTAGCCCAGACGTGCTTGAAGCGTGTCCGGCGGCGCGCACGCCAAGTGCGCGGCGATTTCTTGCCTTGAAATGCCCGTCCGCTCATCGGAAACTGTTTGGCGGTGTAAGCCTGCCCAGTGAGTTTTATTCCCGTCCGCCAGCCTGCCAAAACCCTTTTGCAAAAACGAGCATCCGCCGACCGAATCAGCGGATGCTCTGATTACCTTATCAAGCTGTGCCCGACTTATTAGCCTGCCTCGTTCTGGTAGGCGACCAGCGTGGCATCGTGTACGCCCTCCTGGTCCAGCAGGGCGTTTATGAGCTTGGTGCTGTTCTCCACGCGCACCTCCACGGTCATCTCCACGCCCATGCGGGTCACGGTCTTGCTCTTGAGGTGGCGGAAGCGCAGCGTGCGCAGCACCTTTTCGATGGCCTGCTCGGCATAGTCGTCATAGTGCATTACCAGCAGGTAGCTGTCTTCCTTCTTGACCTTGACGGCGTTGATGACGAATATCAGCAGCGCTATCGCGATGGCGACGACCACGGCAATGAGGAAGTAGCCCGCGCCCAGCAGTATGCCCATAGTGCGCGCCCAGAACATGTACGCGGTGTCCAG
>JBJEUC010000112.1:0-4815 GCA_051883635.1 Candidatus Fimadaptatus sp. | reverse complement strand
CTGCCCAAGCTGGCCGGGATCGCCGACTACCTGCTGGCCAACGGCGGCTGCTTCGGCGATGCGGCGCTGGATATCCCGGGGGTGGCCGAGCGGATGGCGCCCACGTCAACCATCGTCGGCGCCGCGCTCATCCTCCACAAGCAGCAGCGCCACCGAGGCGTCGTCGCCCGGATAGCGCAGCTGGGCGCGCGCAAAGCTCTCGCGCAGCGTATCGGCCGGAGTGTCGCCGCGCAGGCGCGAGGCGAGCAGCTGGCGGCGCAGCAGCACGGTCTGCGCGCTCAGGCGCGAGTTGGCGCTCTGATAGTTCTGCTTCATCAGCGTTATCATCTGCCGCAGGTAGTCGTACTCGTCGGCCGCGCCGCCCTGGCACTGCCCCACGTCGTCCACCAGCTCCATAAGGCCCCTGACCGGCTTTACCGAGCGGCGCGTGAACGCCACCGCCAGCACGATGAGCAGCAGCAGCTCCATGCCTATCATGAGCCACACAGCGAAACGTATCGCATTCAGCTCCGAAAAGATCGCGTCCTCGCCCAGCGCGGCCACATAGCACCAGCCCTGCTGCGACTTGCTCGAGACCAGCAGCACGTCGCTGTCCTCCATGTCCAGGCGGCCGTACTGCTCGCGCTGCTCGGCCATCCTGACCGCCTCGCCGCGCACCGCGTCGGATACGCTGCCCAGCTCGGCCAGCACGTTGCCCCGCTCGTCGAATATCAGCACGCCGCCGTCATACGCTTCGAATATGCCGTCCAGCGATTCGGCCAGCGCGTCCAGCGATATGCAGGCGATGAGCTTGCCCCGGCCCGTGGACGTATGCACGCTGCGGGTATAGAGCATGGCGCTGCTCTCGCTCAGGTCGCTGGGGTCGGCGCCGGTGCGCCGAAAGACTACCTCGGCCGGGTAATAGCAGGTATATTCAGGGTTACTGAGCACGGCGGCGCTCCACTCCTCCCGGGACATCTGCCCGTAGCGGAAGAACAGGTCGTAGAACCGGTCCAGCTCTATGAAAATGTGCGAGGAGGTTATCATTATATCGGAACGCTCGCAGTAGAGCATTATGTCGATGAGGCTCTCGTTGCCCAGCTTGTTGTTGGCCAGCGCCTGCCGGGCGTCGTACATGCGGTAGTAGCTGGAGGCGTCCTCGGATATGGGGCGGCTGGAGACCATGCGGGTGATATCGCCGTTGACGGCCAGCGCGACCGTTGCCGACTCTATCTCCTCCAGCGCCTTGTCCATTACGGCCGACGAGCGCTCCAGCATCACGCTGGTCACGCGCCGGGTCTGCTCCTCGGCGCTCCTGGCCGCCCGGTCGTACGAGAGAAGGCCCGCGACTATCGGGATTATGCATATGACGAGGTATGAAGCAATTATCTTTACAAACAGCCTGTTCGTCATCGCTCATACCTCCGCATGTTTTTTGTCACAGCAAGTATTATATCATTTCGTTCGGTTTATGTAAACACGATTATGCGCATTTTTGAACGCCCTTTTTTTGCCACATTCGCTCAGCTGCAACTCGGGCTAAAAAATATTGATGCTTGACAAGCGGTGCGTTCCTGCTATAATTCCCAGTGAAGGCAGTTGCCGGAAAGCATTACCAACAAGGAGGACGCGCAATGAGGCTTTACGAAAACAAGGGCGCAGAGTCGTTCGCAGACGCTCATCTGCTGGGCAACGGACGGCTGGGCGCCAGCGTCTACGGAGGCGTACCCTTTGAAGAGATACTCATAAACGACGACACGCTCTGGAGCGGCAGCGAAAGCTACCGCGTGAACGAGGGCTTTTACGACAACCTGATGCGCGCAAGGGAGCTGGCGCTCAAGGGCGACGTGAAGCAGGCCAACGACATCATCAACGACGAGATGGAGGGCACCTGGGGCGAGGCCTACATGCCGCTGGCCAGCGCGCACATACTCGTGGGCCAGCGCGACGACCGCCGCAACATGAAGCTGCGCCGCGTGATGAACCCGCACGAGCATGCGCCCGTGACCGACTACGCGCGCGTGCTGGACCTGGACACCGCGGTGGAGACCGTATCCTACCGGCGCGGCGGCGTCGCCTACAAGCGCGAATACTTCGTTTCCTACGACAGGCAGCTGATATACGCCCGTCTGAGCGCCGAGGGCGGCCCGCTCGACTTCGCGCTGAGCATGGATTCCAAACTCAAGCACGCGGTGCGAGTGGCGGACGGGGCCATCACCGTGCGCGGCATAGCGCCCGACCACGCCGAGCCCAACTACACGCCCATGCAGCCCCCGCTGCTGTACCTGGACGAGGACAAGTCCGACGCGCTGCGCTTCGCGGCCCAGGCGCGCGTTATCGCGACCGATGGCCAGGTTTCCTGCGACCGCTCGCGCATATACGTAAACGACGCCACCTGCGCCGTGATAGCTATAGCCGCTGGCACCAACTACGCGGGATATGACAAGGCGCGCGACCGCGACGTGGAGAAGGTCGTATCCCGGCTGAGCGCGCAGCTGGCCGCCGCCGGCGACTGGGACGGGGCGCTTAGCGCGCACGAGGCCGACTATCAGGCGCTCTACGGCCGCGTGAAGCTCGACCTGGGCGAGGAGATAACGGGCGCACTGCCCACCACGCAGCGCTGCGCGATGAACGGCAACGGCGTGTTCGACCCCTCGGTGGGCGCGCTGGCGGCGCAGTACACGCGCTACCTGCTGATATGCGGCTCGCGCCCCGGCTCCCAGGCCGAAAACCTGCAGGGCATATGGAACGACAGCGTGCAGCCGCCGTGGTCGAGCAACTACACCACCAACATCAACACGGAGATGAACTACTGGCCCGCCGAGCCCTTCGCGCTGAGCGAATGCCACGAGCCCATGTGCGACCTGGTGCGCGAGACCGCCCTCAGCGGCGAGCGCACGGCGCGCGACTACTACCATCTCAGCGGCTGGGTGGCGCACCACAACGTCGACCTGTGGCGCATGACCGTGCCCGCCTGCGAGGACGCCTCGTGGTTCTTCTGGCCCTTCGGCGGGGCGTGGATGTGCCAGCACCTGTGGACGCATTACGAGTACACCCGCGACGAGAAGTTCCTGCGCGAGGTGGCCTATCCCGTGATACGCGGCGCGGCGGAGTTCATGCTGGGGTATCTGTGCGAGGACGGCGACCGCCTCACCATCGCCCCCTCCACCTCGCCCGAAAACAAGCACCTGGTGCCCGGCGGGCGCTCCTACCGCGACCTGGTGTCCGAGGTCGACCCCGAGAACCGCTTCCCCGCCGACCTGACCGAGATATCGGCGATAACCAAGGGCTCCTGCATGGACATGACGCTGGTGCGCGAGCTGTTCCAGAACGTGCTGAGCGGCAACAGCATACTGGGGCTTGAGGAGGATGAGACCTGCCAGAGGATGCGCGCGGCGCTGGACAGGCTGTCGCCCTTCAAGATAAGCCGCCTGGGCACGCTGCAGGAGTGGTACGAGGACTACGAGGAATGCACGCCCGGCATGGGCCATGTGTCCCACCTGCTGAGCGTGTACCCGGCCTCGATAATCAACGAGCGCGACTACCCCGAGGAATACCGCGCAGCCTACCTCTCGCTGCAGCGGCGCGTGGCGCACGGCGGCATGACCGCCGCGTGGCCGGGCTCGTGGGCGCTGTGCCTGGCGGCGCGCTTCCATGACCGCGGGCTCTGCACCCGCCTGCTGGGCTCGGTGACTACGCTCTTCACCGCCAACATGCTCACCAAGGGGCATGTGCAGATAGACTCGATATTCGGCTACTCCGCCGGCATAGCCGAGATGCTGCTGCAGAGCCACAACGGCTACATCGAGCTGCTGCCCACCCCGGCATACGGCTGGGTGAACGGCTCGTTCAGCGGCATGCGTGCGCGCGGCGGCTTCGAGTGCGACCTCGCCTGGCGCGACAACGCTCCGGCGAGCGGCCGCGTGGTGTCGCACCTGGGCGGCGAATGCGCGGTCAAGGTACAGGGCCTCAGCGGCGTGCGCCTGCCCGACGGCAGCGTGGTGCGGCCCGGCGCGGACGGCATAGCGCGCTTCGACAGTGTCGCCGGCGAGAGCTACGAGTTGGTGTTCTGACAGCGCGCGGGCAGGGCTGCGGAGGCAGGGCCTGTCCGGGCAATATGACATACAAGCGGAGCGTCGACAGCGGTCGGCGCTCCTTTTTTGCGCTGCGCAGGGCGCTGCGATACGGAGCATGGCAGATGGGCGGTCGGCGTTGTCCGAGGGAAGGCGGTCGGCGATGTCGGGGCAGGTCATAGGGTGAGGCACCTCCACCGATGGCACGGGATGCGCCGGACTGGACGGCGGCGCGCCCGGCGCTGCGATGTGCATCATGGCATATCGAAATGCGGCGTTGTCCAAGAGAAGGCGAGCGGCGAGGGGCGGGGAAAGTCAGCGGGAGAAGCAATTCCCTTGATGGCACGGTCGCCGGACTGGGCCGTGGGCACGCCATGCGCTGGCCATGCTGCGTCAGCGGACGCATCCCCCACCCCCGCCCGCGCATTTGACAGCCCGGCGCGATTGTGCTATACTCGTGGCGTAAAAGCGCCGCGCAACGGAAGCGCATATAGATAGGAAGAAAGCAATGAAGAGGCTGTTCAACATAACCACCTGCGACTACGACCTGGCGCGCTACGCGGGCACGGACGACCTGGCGCGCGTGCTGCGCGAGCACGCGCTGGACGGGCTGGAGGTGCTGCCGATAGGCGGAAACTCGCTGGGCTGGCTGCCGCCCCGGATGGTCCCCGGCATACACCTCACCTACTTCAACAGCTGGCTGGACGCATACCGCGGCGACTCCGCGCGCGTTGAGGCCGAATACGGCAGCATGGAGGAGGCC
>JBJEUC010000111.1:0-4829 GCA_051883635.1 Candidatus Fimadaptatus sp. | reverse complement strand
GCGGGCGGCATCACGACTACGCTCCGCTGGAAACGGCCTCCCGTGCTGCACACGCTGAGCCGGGCGGCGCTCATGTTCGCGCTGAACGCCGCAAAACCTGCTCTCTCACATGTTGCCATGACCGTTGTGGTCAGCCGCGCGCACGGAAACGCGGGCGGCATCACGACTACGCTCCGCTGGAAACGGCCTCCCGTGCTGCACACGCTGAGCCGGGCGGCGCTCATGTTCGCGCTGAACGCCGCAAAACCTGCTCTCTCACATGTTGCCATGACCGTTGTGGTCAGCCGCGCGCACGGAAACGCGGGCGGTGTCCCGACTGCGCTCCGCAGGAAACGGCCTTCCTACGCTGCACACGCTGAGCCGGGCGGCGCTCATGTTCACGCTGCACGCCGCCGCAACTTCACTTTCAGATGCTGTCGCGACCGTTGTGGTCAGCCGCGCGCCCGGAAACGCGGGCGGCATCACGACTACGCTCCGCTGGAAACGGCCTCCCGTGCTGCACACGCCGAATCCGGCGGCGCTCATGTTCACGCTGAACGCCGCCGCGACTGCGCTTTTACATGCTGCCACGACCATGTCGAACGCCCTGCCCTATCCGGACACACGTTCCAGCTATGAGCGGGTCCAGCCCATGCGGCTGTACGCTGACGAGCCTGAGTCCTTTCATGAGGCCGAATACGTCTACATGCGCGGCGCCATGCTCACACATGGCCGATGTCGGCGCGCTCGCCCGCGTCCGCGCCCTCCGGTATCAGCGCGTCGTCGAAGTGTATCATCACACCGGCGGCGCTCAGCGCGCGCTGCAGCCCGGCCATGTCCACGTCGGCGGCGCCCACGCCCTCGTCCAGTGCGCGCGCGGCTATCAGCCCCGCCGCCTGGCCGGTGAGTATCGCGGGCGGTATCACGCGCAGCACGTCCCAGGCGTAGCCCTCCGCGCTGGCCGAACGGCCTGCGGTTATGAAGTTGGGATAGCGCCGGTCGGTCATGCAGCGCAGCGGCACCTCAAAGAGGTAATCGCGCCGGTCAAAGTCGCATATCGCGCCCACCGAATCCTCAAAGTGCCGGTAGGCGTCCTCGACCCGGAGCGTGTAGTCGCCGCGTATGTGCCGCGTGGTGCGGAACTGAGGCATGCCGGGCAGCTGCACCACGTCGCGCTCAAAGCGCTCCTCGGGCCTGAGCTTTTCCAGTATCAGCCGGTGGTTGTCGATTATGTAGCGGCTTATCTCGCGCGCGTCCACGCCGCCTATGAGCGGCATGCCCTCGGGATGGCCCTTGCCATAAAGGCTGGACGCGCCGCCCGCCACGGTGTACATCGCGTCGTTCACATTGCCCGATTCCAGCGCCCTGCGGCAATGCTCCAGGTCTATCGCCTGGCCCATGTAGGTAAAGTAGTTGCCGCCCTGCACCGTGGACACGCCCGCGCGGAAGAGCAGATCCGCATCGCCCGTGGCGTCCACTATCATGGCGGCGCGGTAGAACTCCAGCCCGCCCTTGCTCTCCACCATCACGCCCTCGCAGCGCTCGCCCTGCATCACCGGGCGCACCGCCAGCGAGTCGTACAGCAGCGCTACGCCCTCGTCGTCCAGCAGCGCGCTCAGCTCCATGGCGAATATGTCGGGCGAGAAGCGCGTAACGTAGCGCGACCTTTCGCCCGGCTGCGCCTTGCCGTCGCGCCAGGCATCGGGCAGCGAATCGTAGCCCCGCCTTATCGACAGCCTGAGCAGCTCCTCGCACATGCCCCCGATTATCGCCGTGCCGCGCCCATTGCACAGCGGCACGAACAGGTTTATCAGCCCCAGCGTGGCCAGGCCGCCCAGCTTGCAGCTCTTTTCCAGCAGCAGCACGCTCCTGCCCGCGCGCCGCGCCGACAGCGCCGCGGCTATGCCCGCCACGCCGCCGCCCGCGACCACCACGTCGTATTCGCCCGCCACCGGCACGCGGTTGGTCTCCTCTATGTACGCCATAATGCTCCCCCCGTTCTTCTCGGATGAGCATATTATAATACTCGCGCCCCGCCGTTGCAAGCCCGCGTTTTGCCCCGGGCAGGTGGGTGCCTTGCCGCGCACCCTGTGGTTGCGCGCGCCGCCCAAACTGCGCGCGGCGGATGGTGGCGTATAATCGCGCGGCGTGTTATACTGCATTGTGCAAAGCGCGATGCAATCGACATACGGAGGAAGCAGTATGAGTCTGGGAAACAACCTGCAATACCTGAGGCGGCTGAGCGGCGGCATGACCCAGGAGGCGCTGGCCGAAAGGCTGGGCGTGAGCCGCCAGACCGTATCCAAGTGGGAGCTGGACGCGGCCCTGCCCGAGATAGACAAGGCCATAGAGCTGTGCCGGCTCTTCGGCTGCACGCTGGACAACCTGTTCCGCGAGGACATGGGCGTCTGCCGCGACGCGTATTCCAACATGCGCGTGGAGGCCGTGCCCGCCTTCCGCTACATAAGCCACACGGTCATCAGCGCCGAGCCGGAGAGCGACGCCCTCGACCGCGTGCGCGCCATAGCCCGTCAAAACGGCGTAGATAAGCCGCGCCTTATCGGCTGGGACTTCCCGTTCCTCTCGCAGGAGCAGATAAACGTATATCACATGCACGGCTACACGGCGGCGTGGATACTGCCCGAGGGGCTGACCCCCGCCGGGGCCAGGGTGCTCACGCAGCCCGCGCACCGCTATGCCGCGCTCACCATCGCCGAGCCGTTCAGCGACCCCTTCGTCACCATACCGGGCGGCTACCGCGCGCTGAACGACTACATGCGCGTGAACGGGCTGACACACAGCGCCGGGGACGCGATACCCTGCTTCGAGACCGACGGCAGCAGCATGGACATATACATAGCCTGCGAGTGAGCGACGAGCGGAAGGGATGGCGAGCTGGGGCGGCGTGTGTTCTGGCTCACGGAGAAAAGCGTGTCCCGCAGTTCCAGCGCATGGCGCTCCGAAGCCCATATGCGGAAGCCGTGCGCCGTCAGCAGAAGCGTAAGCGCCTGCCCAGCCATCCGCCAGCACTCAAACCCCACCTTGAAGCGCGGCAAGGCCCGGCGTACGTCCTGCCTAACGAAGAAAAGCGATTCCATCAGTTCCCGCGCACGGCGCTCCGCAGCCCATAAGCAGAAACCGTGCGACGGCGGCAGAAGCGTGCGCGCCTGCCCAGCCATCCGCCAGCATTCAAACCCAACCATAATGCGCGACAATGCCAGGCGGCGTGTACCATTCTCCCGAAGAAAAGCATTTCCCACAATTCCCGCGCCCGTCACTCCGCAGCCCTTCATCGGAAACCGTGCGCTGTCAGCAGAAGCGTAAGCGCTTGACTATCCATCCGCCAAGCGTCACGCTCCACCGCAAAGCACAGCAAGGCCCGGCTGGATGCGCATACGCGCTCCCGTCGGGCCTTCCCTTCACAGCCGCGTCATTCAAACATCGAGTCTATGCGGTACGCCCACCACAGGCCCTCATGGACGAGCATGAAGTACATCTCGCTGAAGGACTGCGCGTCGCCCACCGTCACCGTAAGCTCGTGCGCTCCGGGCGAAAGGCACACGTGGGCGCACTTGCGGTTGTCCGCGCGGTGGTAGGCCGGTATCACGACCGTCGTGTCCGGCGTGTCGATTATGGTCTCGCCGTCGAGCGTCACGCGCAGCGGGTTGCGGCACACGAGCTTGAGCCAGGTCTCGCGCGGCTCCTCGGTAAGCGTGACGCGCGTCGAGAACGTGAGCTCATGCGCGCCCTCTATGCCCAGTGCGGCGGCCGACAGGCGGTTGACGGCGGTATGCACCGCGCGCTCCGCGCCGTCCACGCGCACGCGCCAGTCCATCGTGGGCAGCAGCGTGAGGGGCAGCGTCTCGGTGTTCCAGTACAGCCCGCCCACGTAGCGCTTTATCAGCAGCCTGCCCTGATAGAGCGGCTGCTTGTCCGCGGGCGCCGTGAGCGTGAGCGCACACTCGGTCTCGCCTGCGCCCGGGAGCTCCACGTGCGCGCTGTCCGAGGCAAAGCCCGGCACGTCGGCGCTCACCTCGAAGCTCTGCGCGATGTCCTCATGGTTCCTGAACAGGATATACAGCCGGCGCGTCTCGCCCGGCGCGAACGCGGGCTCGCCGTCCTGATGGCGCAGCTCCACGTCCACATCGTTCAGCTTGTGCGAGCCCAGCGGCAGGCGGTATGCCTCCACCGCGCTCTGATAGGGTATCGCATAGACCGACTTGTCGGCCTGCTGCGCGTAGTGCGCCTGCACCAGCTCGCGCGCGGCGATAGAGCGCTGCGTCAGCTCGGTTATCGTGCGCGGCGCGTTGAAGCCGGTCACGGGGCGGCTGACGACGATCTTGTCGCCCAGCGGCTGCGTCCAGTAGCTGTCGAGGTACTTCGTGCCGTAGAGTATGCCCAGGAGCGAACCCAGCGTGGCCACGGTGCAGTCGGTGTCGTAGCCGCAGTCTATCGTCGTGAGCATCTGCGCGGTGAAGCCCTCCTCGTACAGCCAGCCCACCAGCGTAAAGGCGATGTTGACCGGCGCGTAGGTGAAGTTGTCGCCCGCGAAGCCGTCGATTATCGCCTGCCGGGCCTCCACCCAGGTCGCGCCCGCGCGGTAGCGCTCCAGCAGCAGCTCCACCGCGCGCCGCACGGCGCACCCGGCGGGCAGGTAGCCAAGCGCCCTGTCGATGAGCCGGAACTTGTCGGTCTCCACAAACGCCATGCTCTCCAGCACTGCGAAGAATATCTCGCCGTACACGCCCTCGCCGCCCGCGTGGTCGACGCTGGCGTCGTTGTAGTCATAGTACGCGGCCAGGTCGGGCATGCCCGCGCACAGCACCGCCCATATCTCCGAGCGAATGGGC
>JBJEUC010000110.1:0-4918 GCA_051883635.1 Candidatus Fimadaptatus sp. | reverse complement strand
TGGTCGTGCTCATGCTCATGGTCGTGCTCATGCGCATGACTGTGCTCCGTCTCTTCTTCACCGTCGACCGTCACGCGCATATGCGTGCCGACGATGCCGCACTTGGTGGACTGCTCCCGCGCGACGCTCACGCCAGGCAGGCCGAGCGCGTTCATCTTCGCCACAAAGCCCTCCGGGTCATCGATGAGTTCGCTGAGCGCGCCCATGAGCATATCGCCCGCAGCGCCCATATTGCATTCGATGTACAGCGTATTCATACATTATACCTCCGAACATAAATAAAAACAGACCACGCCTGTACATAGGCGGGCCTTTCTGACCCACGCCGCCACCGCACGGCGGCCGGGCGGCTTCCTGCCGCTCAATCGCTTTCATTATACCATCAACGCCGGGTGGCCGCAAGCCCCCTTTGCCGCAAAATGCGCTGCATATCGCCAAACGGCAGGGGAGAGGGCGGGCAAGTAAGGGTGGCATGCAATTTTGACTTTCGGTCAATAATTTGTTTTCTAGCTTCAAATTGCCTGCGCCCGCGTTTTCGTCGCCAGATTCCCATTTTTGACCGATAGTCAATATCAAGAGAGGACATGCCGCCCGGGCACGTCCTCTCTGATGCGCCTTCCTTCGCCGCAGTATCATTGCTCCTGCTTCCGCGCCAGCATCGCAGCGCCCTGCGCGGGAGTGCCGTGCGGTTCGATGACCTCCATGCTCGGGCAGGCGGCCTTGCACAGCTCGGTCACGCGCGCGCGTATGGCCGGGAAGTGGTTGAGTATGCTGCCCGTCAGCGCCAGCTCGCCCGCGTCAAGCCGCATGCGCCGCCATGCCGTTATCGCCAGCTCCGCCAGCTCGTCCGCGGCGCGGTACGCTATGTTCAGGGCCTCCGCGTCGCCCGCCTCGAGCGCCCTGGCCAGCAGCGGAGCCAGCGCCGCCACCTCGCGCTTGCCCCGGGAGGGGCTGTACAGCCACGTTACCAGCTGGCGCGTATTAGAAATGCCCAGCTGCTCATACACCATATCCGCCAGGCAGGTGCCCGCGCAGCGCCCGTCCTCCACGCGCACCGTGGCGGCAAGGATGTCGCGGCCTATCGCGTAACCGCTGCCGCCGTCGTCTATCAGGTATCCGTAGCCGCCCACGCTCACATTGCCGCCCGCCGCGTCGCGCCCGCAGCACACTGCGCCCGTGCCCGCTATCAGCACCGCGCCCACGCCGCGTATCGCGCCCTCGAGCGCTATGGTGGAATCGCCCACCACCTCCAGCGGGCCCGCATATCCGCCCTCGCGCACGAGCCGGGTTATCAGGTTCACGGCCTCGATGTTGCTGGCCCCGGCCATGCCGATGGTCAGCCCCCGGCAGGCCGCAAGACCGCCCGGCAGCGCCGCCATGTACGCCATGCAGTCGCGAACCGTCTCCGCCACGCGCTCCCGCGCGGCCCCGTTGATATTAAGCGGCCCGAAGCACGCGCCGGCCACGCGCGCTCCGCCCTTGTCCATGCAGAACACCTCAGTCTTGGTGCCGCCGCCGTCCCATCCGCAGTAGTAGTCCATATTGCGCCTCCCGTCACTTATGCGCCTGCGCGAGCGCGTCGACCACACGCCCGTCGGCCTGCCTGAGCAGTTCGGCCGCCGCCTCCGAGCTGTCCAGCCCGAGCAGCAGCTTCACTATCGCCGCCTTGCAGGACATGCCGCACGCGTCCAGCGCCGCCTGCGCTTCGCCCTCATCGGCTCCCGTAGCAGCGCGCACTATCGACAGCGCCCTGCGGCGCAGCTTTTCGTTGGTGGCGCGCACGTCCACCATAAGGTTGCCGTACACCTTGCCCAGCTTTATCATCACCGACGTGGACAGCATGTTCAGCACCAGCTTCTGGCAGGTGCCGCTCTTCATGCGCGAGGAGCCCGTGACCACCTCTGGTCCGGGCACGGGCGCCATAGTGATATCCGCATGCCGCGACATCTCGCTGTCATTGCAGCAGACCAGCGCCATAACCGCCGCCCCCCTTTCGCGCGCGTAGTCCATAGCGCCTATCACGTAGGGCGTCCGGCCGCTGGCCGCGATGCCCACCAGCGCGTCGTCGGGGCCCAGGTCTATGCCCGCCATGTCCCTGCGGCCCAGTCCGGCGTCGTCCTCCGCGCCCTCCACCGCCGTCACGAGTGCGCCCGGGCCGCCCGCTATCAGACCTACCACCATGCCGGGGTCGACGCCGTAGGTGGGCGGGCATTCGGAGGCGTCCAGCACGCCCAGCCGCCCGGAGGTGCCTGCGCCGCAGTACACCAGTCTCCCGCCCCGGCGCAGGCGCTCGTATATCGCATCCACCGCGCGCGCTATCTCGGGCAGAACCGCCTTAACGGCCTCAGCGCAGCGGTGATCCTCCGCGTTTATCAGCTCGACTATCTCCCGGGTAGGGAGCGTGTCTATGTTCATTGTGCGCTCGTTGCGCTTTTCGGTGTCCATCCTGCTCAGCTCTATCATATCGCGTGTTCTCCCTTCTGCCGCCCGATCGCGCCCCTCAGCGCGTCCAGTATTTCCGCTTCAGTCGCCATGTCGAACCCGTCCACGCTCATGGTCTGCATATGGCTGATGCCGTCCACGCAGCCCTGCGCCACCATGCGCTCTATCTGTCGCACCGCCTCAGCCGGCGAGGGCAGGCAGCGCCGTCCGCTCAGCCGTTCCAGCGCGGCGCACAGCCCGTATGCGCCCCAGTTGGACACCGTGGCTATTATGAGCCTGTCGGTGCGCACCGCGCAGGGGCGTATGCCCAGCCGTCCGGCCAGCTGTCCGGCCAGTGTGCCCATGCCTATCTCGTTGCCGCCGTCGCCTATGCCGAGCGTGGGCGCGTCCGTCAGCTCGAACAGCCTGTCCACGGGCGCAGTATGCGCGCCTATGTCGACCCCGCGCATGTTGAGATAATCGCCCTGCGCGGTGCGTCCGCAGCGCTCTACGGCTATCATGCCCACCGGCCGCAGCCGCTCAAGTATGCCGCGCAGCTCGCCGTCCGCAGCGTCAAATCCGACGTACTCCACGCGCAGGTCTTCCCGCTCAAACAGGCCCCTGCACAGCGCGTCGGTCACCATGACCGGCGCAAAGCCCAGCTCCTCCAATGCCCGCGCGACCCAGGCCGCGCCGGGCGGGCCGTCCGTCTCGGCATGGCCCGCCACGCAGAACCCGGTCGCTATGGCCACGCAGCCCCGGGGCCAGGAAAGCACCTCCCGGGCGGCTCCCGCGCAGAAGTCGCCCGGCATGCAGTCGCTCAGCTCTCTCATACCACGCAGGGAATGGCGCAGTATTATGCCTTCTATCTCTTCCATGCCCTTACCTCAGAGCGCCACTTCGCCAAGCGGCGTCACCGCAATGCCCTCGCCGCGCAGCGCCTCGCTTATGCGCCGGGCAAATGCCACCGCGTGCGCGCCGTCGCCGTGCAGGCATACCGAGTCGGCCCGCACGTCTATGTCGTGCCCACTTATCGCGCGCACGCGGCCCTCCCGCACCATGCGTATCACGCGATGGATGGCCTCGTCCTCGCTGTCTATCATCGCGCCCGGCTTGCCGCGCGCCACGAGCGAGCCGTCCTCCTCGTAGGCCCTGTCGGCGAACACCTCGCGCGCGCAGCGCAGCCCGACCTCCGCCGCTGCGTCTATCAGGCAGCTTCCGGACAGGCCCAGCAGTATCAGCCCGGGATCTACGGCCGCCACGCCCTCGCATATGGCGCGCGCCAGCTTCATATCGCGCGCTGCCATGTTGTACATCGCCCCGTGGGGCTTCACATGCTGCATTCGCACGCCGTGCGCGCGGCAGAAGGCCTCCAGCGCGCCTATCTGATATTGCGTCATGGCCTTGAGCTCGGCCGGGCTCACGCTCATGCTGCGCCTGCCAAACCCCACAAGGTCGGGATAGCCCGGATGCGCGCCCACCGCCACGCCCTGCGCGGCCGCCAGCGCCACGGTCGCGTCCATCACCATGGGATCGGACGCATGAAAGCCGCAGGCCACGTTGGCGGAGGAGATGTGGGGGAGCACCTCCTCATCCATACCGCACTTGTACGCGCCAAAGCTCTCGCCCAGGTCGCAGTTCAGGTCTATCTTCAGCATAGCAACCGCCTCCGTCAGTATTTCAGCTCCACATTCTTCACGTCCGTGATCAGCATATGCCCCGGCGCGTGCGTTATCACAAAGTCGGGCCGCGACTGCATCACGGCGGCCTGCGGTGTGACGCCGCAGGGCCAGAACACCGGTACCTCGCCGGGCCGTATGGTCACGGCGTCGCCGAAGTCCGGCTTTCCTATGTCGGCAATGCCTATCGCCGCCGGGTCGCCGATGTGTATAGGCGCGCCGTGTACGCGCGGCATGTCGCCGGTTATGAGCGCGGCGCGCACCGCCTGCGCGGGGGTCAGCGGGCGCATGCTCACCACCATGTTGCCGCTGAACGCCCCGGCGGGCTTGCAGGGGATGTTGGTCAGGTACATGGGCACATTGCGGCCCTCCTCGATGTGGCGCACGCTTATGCCGGCCTCCAGCAGCTCGCCCTCGAACGAGAAGCTGCAGCCTATCAGGAAGCTGACCAGATCGTCCCGCCACAGCGCGCTCACATCCGTGTACTCGCCGGTGAGCCTGCCGTGCTCATATACGCGGTATCGCGGTATGTCGGTCGCAATGTCCGCGCCCGGCGCGATGTCGCGCAGGGTACGCGCGCCCGTGTCGGAAACCTCCAGTATGGGGCAGGGCTGCGGATTGCGCTGTGCGAACAGCAGAAAGTCGTAGGCCAGCGCCCGCGGCAGCACTACCAGGTTGGCCTGCGCGTACCCGGCGCACATTCCGGCCGTGGGGCCGGTAATCTCGCCCCGGCGTATCAGCGCGCGCACCTCGCCGGGACTTGCATGCATATAGTCCATATCACCGTCTCCTCATATTCGATCATCGGGCGCCAAGCC
>JBJEUC010000109.1:0-4936 GCA_051883635.1 Candidatus Fimadaptatus sp. | reverse complement strand
TGCCTGCAAGGACTTTTCGGAGGCTGTCGTCCGTCCGCTGAGCAGGGGCATACAGCCCGCCGTGGAGGGCCGCGACATCCGCTTCACCATATCCGAGCCGGGCGCGTACACCGTGGAGCTGGACGGCCTGCACAATCCCCTGCACATATTCGCCAATCCCCTGACCGACTTCGGCGTGGACAAGAACGCGCCCAACGTGCGCTACTACGGCCCGGGCGTCCACGAGGTCGGCAACATCGAGCTGAGCGACGGCGAGACGCTGTTCGTGGACGGCGGCGCGGTGCTGTACGGCTCGGTGGGCGTGTTCCACAAGAAGAACGTGCGCATAGTGGGCTACGGCGTGATAGACGGCAGCCGCGAGGAGCGCACCACCGACAAGCTGCTGATACCGGTGGACTACGAAAATGGCCGCGACCTGCGCGACGAGGCCACGCTGCGCGACTACATCCGCGAGACCAAATCGCTCTACGGCTGCGTCCACCTCTATTCCTGCAAGGACTGCGAGATTGCCGGCGTCATCGCCCGCGACAGCTCCACCTTTGCCTACATAGTGGCCAACTGCGACAACGTAAACTGCGAATGGTTCAAGACCATAGGCATGTGGCGCTACAACTCGGACGGCATAGACCTTTTCAACAGCCGCCATGTGCGCATTGCCAACGGCTTCCTGCGCGACTTCGACGACTGCATAGTCCTCAAGGGCATAAAGGGCTGGGACAGGGCCGACATGCACCACATAACGGTGACGGGCTGCACGGTATGGTGCGACTGGGGCTCCGCGCTGGAGCTGGGCGCCGAGACCTGCGCGGACGAGTATTACGACATCGTATGGGAAAACTGCGACGTTATACACGGCGCACACGTGATGATGCGCACCAACAACACCGACCGCGCTCACATACACGACATGCTGCTGCGCAACATCCGCTGCGAGTACAGCCGCTATGACGTGGACGCGGTGTATCAGGAGGACATGAACGTATCCTTCGACCGGTTCATAGCGCCCGGCCAGCCCATGCTGATAGCCTCGCCGGTATTCGACGGCCCCTATTCCAAGGACCACATACTCGGCAAGACCTCGCGCGTCCGCTATGAGAACATCAGCATATACGGCCCGGAGGGCATGGCCCTGCCCGTATGCAAGTTCGGCAGCCAGGACAGCGAGCACTGCAACCACGACATCGTGCTGGAGAACTTCACCTTCAACGGCCGCAGGCTCAGTCCCGAGGAGTTCGTCATACAGAAGGACGAGTTCAGCGACGTCACCGCGAAGTGAGCGGCAAAGCCCGACAGGCAGGTATGACCAAAGCAATCAAGCCCTGCGCAAAGCACACGCAGCTTTGCGCAGGGCTTGTCCTGTGTACGGGGCAGCTCGCCCGGGCAGGCGGCTTCACCGCAGGCCCAGGGGTCTGGGCGCGGAGGCTGCCGCGTCATGGGCCCGAGCAATCGCAGTGCGAAGGGATGCGGCCTGTCCGCGCCATCGCGGGTTCGCCATAGCGTGAAGCCCTGCGCGGGGCGTTGTCGGCTCCGCGCAGGGCTCGTTGTTTGCACAGCGCGCGCCGGGGCACGCTCCCCCGCCCGCAGCGGGCCGCGCTCACCCGTTCAGCTCATGCAGCCGCGCGACCAGCCGCGCCACGTCGCCCGCGTCGTATTCGGGGAACTCGGCGAGGAAGGCCTCGCCATGCGTGCGCAGGAACAGCGCCAGGTCGCTCACCATGCGCCGGTCGCGGCGGCGCTCCTCCTCCGCGGCGCTCCCCTCCGCGCGCGCCCGCGCCGGTATGGCCTGCACCGGGATGGCCCGCGCCGGGGCGGACTGCACCGTCCACTCAGTGGCGGCGTCCTCCCGCAGCGCGCGCGGCGCGACGCCCGCCGGCGCAGCGTCCTCCAGCCGGGCCTGCATCAGCCCGCCGTCCGGCGCGCCCAGCTCCGCGCGTATCTCCGCCAGGAAGCGCTCGCCGTACATGCTCAGCTTGCGCTCGCCCACGCCGCTCACGTTCAGCATCTCCTCCGGCGTGCGCGGCGCGCGGCGCGCCATGTCTATCAGCGTCGCGTCGGCAAACACCATGAACGCCGGCACGCCGCGCTCCCGGGCTATCTCGCGGCGCAGCGCGCGCAGGCGGCTGAACAGCGGCGTATCGTAGACCTCCGCCGTGCCCCGGCGCGCGCGGGAGGCCGAACGCGTCCGCTCCTCGCCCGCCTCCGCGCTCAGGCGCGCCGTGACCCGCTCCTCGCCGCGCAGCACGGCCGCGCTTGCCGGGGTGAGCCTCAGCACCGGATACTGACCCCCGGTCAGTTCGAGATAGCCCTGCGCCACCAGCTCGTCGATGTACTCGCCTATCAGATGCTTGTCCACGTCGCGCATCAGGCCGTAAGTCGACTGTCGGTCAAATCCCATCTCAGCTATGCGCTTGTCGCGCGAACCGGCCAGCACGCGCACCGTCAGCGCCCGCCCCACGCGCTCGCCGCAGCGCTTTACCGCCGAAAGCACCATCTGCGCCTGGCGGGTGATGTCCTCCTCGGGTGCGTCCTCCCCGCGGCAGTTCGGGCACACGCCGCAGTCCCCGGTCTCCTCGCCGAAGTAAGCCACCAGATACCGGCGCAGGCAGCCGCGCGCGTGCAGGTAGTCGCTCATCGCGCGCAGGCGGGCGCGGCGCTTGTCCTTCTCCTGCTCGTCGCCCTCCTCGCGGCTTATCATCTGCGACCAGAAGGCCGCGTCCGCGCTGTCGCCCAGCAGCACGCACTGCGCGTCCAGCCCATCGCGCCCGGCGCGGCCGGCCTCCTGCCAGTAGGCCTCTATGCTGGCCGGCATGTGGTAGTGTATCACGAAGCGCACGTCGGGCTTGTCTATGCCCATGCCGAAGGCGTTGGTGGCGCAGATGAGCGGGTTCACGTCGTTTATGAAGTCCTCCTGCGCCCGGGTGCGGGCGGCGTCGTCCATGCCGGCGTGGTAGCACAGCGCGCCTATCTCCTGCGCCAGCGCCTCGGTGTCCCGCCGGGAGGAGCAGTAGATTATGCCGCTCTGCTCGGGATGCGCGGCCACAAAGCGCCGTATCCAGTCCGCGCGCTGCGCCTTCTTTATGCGCACCACCGAAAATATCAGGTTCTGCCGGTCAAAGCCCGTCTTTATAAGCTCGGGCTGGCGCAGGCCCAGCAGCCCGACTATGTCCTGACGCACCTTGTCCGTGGCCGTAGCCGTGAACGCGGCCACGGCCGGCCGCCGCGCAAAGCCCTCTATGAACGCCCTTATGCCCAGGTAGCTGGGGCGGAAGTCGTGGCCCCACTGGCTCACGCAGTGCGCCTCGTCCACCACCACGCGCCGCACGTCCAGGCTCCACAGCTCCGCGCGGCAGCTCTCTATCTCCAGCCTCTCGGGCGCGATGTAGACTATGCGCGTCTCGCCGGAGCGTATCGATTGCATCGCCTCGCGCGCCGCGCCCGGCTCCACCGCCGAGTTGAGCGCGCGCGCCTCCACGCCCAGCTGCGTGAGCTGGTCCACCTGGTCCTTCATCAGCGATATGAGCGGCGATATCACGATGGTCAGCCCCTCGCCCACCAGCGCGGGTATCTGGTAGCATATCGACTTGCCGCCGCCGGTGGGCAGTATCGCCACCAGATCCCGCCCGCTCAGCAGCGCGGTCACGGCCTGCTCCTGGCCGGGGCGGAACTCCCCGTAGCCGAACACGCGCCTGAGCGTCTCGCGCGCGCGGGCGGCCAGCGCCTGTTCCACATTCGCTCTTGTGTCCATGTGCATGTCTCCCGTAGTGCGCGCGGCTGCGGCGCGCCCGCTTCCCCCGGCCGCGCGGCCTGCGCGGCCGGGCGCCATCCATACGCAAGAAGCGGCGCACGCGCCGCTTCCGGTTCAATATCCGTTTCCCGCACGGGGCGTCGGGTCGCGCAGTTCGACCGCACGAGCCGTAGCTGTGCGGGCAGTTGTCCGTTGGTAGGGTATCGATGGGGGCGCACGGCTGCGCCACGCAGTTGTCCCGTTGCACAGGGATCGATGTGACCGCATGTCAACGCCACGCGACTACACCATTGCTCCGGGATTGATGCGAACGCGTGTCACCGCCACGCGAGTACACCGCTGCCCCGGGGTTGATGCGAACGCGTGTCACTGCCACGCGACTACCCCGTTGCCCCGGGCTCGATGCGACCGCATGTCACCGCCACGCGACTACACCGTTGCGCCGGGCTCGATGCGTCCGCATGTCACCGCCACGCAACTACACCGTTGCCCAAGGCTCGATGTGACCGCATGTCAGCGCCACGCGACCAACCCGTTGTCCCGGGATTGATGCGTCCGCGTGTCACCTCCACGCGACAATACCGTTGCACCGGGCTCGATGCGTCCGCACATCCTCGCCCCGCAGCCACCCCGTACCCCAGGGGCTTGATTCGGCAGCCCGGCTCTGCCGGGCTGCCGCAGGCAATGCCGCCACGAGCGGCATTGCTTCCTCCGGTCAGGCTGCCGCCCGGAGCCGCAGGCTCAGGCAGCCGCAGTACCCCCTCGCGTGCGGCCTGCCGCACGCGAAACGCTCCTTGCGTGCGGCCTGACGCACGCGACTCAACCTTTCAGCGCCTCAGCCGCCAGCAGCAGCGCGCCCGCCGCGCCCGCATTGTCGCCCAGCGCGGGCGGTACTATGAACTCGTCTATGCCCTCGTTCACCTGCGGTATGCTCACGTATCCGTTCAGGAACTGCTGCGTGGCGCGCCGCACCATCGGGAACAGATGCAGCTTGTGCATCACGCCGCCGCCCAGCACTATGCGGTGCGGCGAGTAGAGCAGCACCGCGTTTGCGCACATCTGGCCCAGGTAGTAGGCCTCCAGCTCCCAGGCGAAGTGATCGTCGGGCAGCGTGGCTGCCTTTACCTGCCAGCGGGCCTCTATCGCCGTGCCGCTGGCCAGCCCCTCCAGGCAGCCCTCGTGGCAGTAGCA
>JBJEUC010000108.1:0-20713 GCA_051883635.1 Candidatus Fimadaptatus sp. | reverse complement strand
AGGTGATAGTGGACAGCATAAAGCGCGGCTACGATATACACTATGAGAACAAGTACAAAAACTGCCCCGAGGTGGTCATGAATCCGTTCATGCACGGCTGCGTGGAGCGGGGACTGGACTGCTCGCAGGGCGGAGTGGACATACTCGACCTGAACATCGACGGCATAGGCCTTACCACCGTGGCGGACTCGTTTGCGGCCATAGAAAAGCGCATCGTTAACGAGGGCCGCATCACCTGGGACGAGCTGTTCAGCGCGCTGGAAAACAACTGGGAAAACGCCGAGTCCCTGCGCCTGATGATGAAGAACATCGAGCGCTTTGGCGCGCCGCATTCGCTGGCCGACAAGTGGGCCGTGCGCATACGCGACTGCTTCGTGAAGGCCTGCAAGAGCGGCGGCACGCCCAGGTACGGCCTGCCCATTACGCCGGGCATGTTCTCGCACGGCGAGGTGTTTGCCTACGGCCGGAAGCTGCCGGCAACGCCTAACGGCAGGTTCTTCGGCGACCCGATATGCCACTCCAACGAGCCGGATCCGGGCTTTGCGCGCTCGTACAACACCTTCTCGCCCTCGCTGAAGGCCACGGCCGTGGCCATGGTGCAGCCGGGCTACGGCAACTCCTCGCCGCTGCATCTGGACGTGGATACAAACATGCTGAACAAGGAGGGCGGCATCGACGCGCTGATAGCGCTGATACATGTGCATAACCACATGGGCGGCACGCTCATCAACCTCAACTGCCTGTCCAGGGAGACGCTCATGGAGGCGCACGCCGATCCCTCCACGCATCCCGACCTGGTGGTGCGCGTGACCGGATACTCGGCGTTTTTCGCCTCGCTGTCCCGCGAATACAGGCAGCAGGTCGTGGACCGCTTCCTCGCGTAGGCATTCAGCGCACCGGGCAACGTCGGCATGGCCGCAGGCCCGGGGCAAATCCTCCGTAAACGAAATGGCCCGGGTGGGACAAATTCCACTCGGGCTTTTTTGATAGCATTGGCGCGCCGAAGCGCCCTGCGTCACAGCGTGAGCACGAGGTAGCCCGCATAGGCCGCGAGCATCACTGCGCCCTGCACGCGGGAGGACTGGTGCCCCTGCGCCCGATGATGGGGCGGAGCATGGCCCGGCTCCTTGCGGAGCGCAGGCCGCGCCCCGCGCTCATCTTCCGGAAACGAAAAAGCCCGGGTGGACAAATCTCACTCGGGCTTTATTGATAGCATTGGCGCGCCGAAGCGCCACGCGTCACAGCGTGAGCACGAGGTAGCCCGCATAGGCCGCGAGCATCACCGCGCCCTGAACGCGGGAGGACTTCTGCCTTATGATCAGCGGCACCATGGCGATTAGCACCAGCAGCATACAGGCGGGGAAGTCCATGCTGAGCATGGCGGGGGAGACCGCAAACGAGCTGCCCGACACGGCGGAGCAGATGGGCAGTATCAGCGCCAGGTCGATTATGTTGGCGCCGATGATGTTGCCGGCGGAGAGGTGCGCCTCCTTTTTGCGGATGGCGGTGATGGTGGTGACAAGCTCCGGGAGCGAGGTGCCTATGGCCACCATCGTGACGGCGATGACGCGCTCCGGCACGCCCAGCGCCGTGGCGATGGCCGAGCCGCCGTCGACCAGCAGGTTGGAGCCCAGCACGATGGCGGCCGCGCCCACGACGAAGAACGCTATGTTGCGCACCACTTCCCTGCGGCTGCAGTCGGGCTTTTCGGCGGCGGCGGACTCCTGCTTCGTGTCGATTATCACGGTGGCGGTGAACAGCACAAACAGCGCGGCGAGCGCGACGGTGGCCCACGGCTGCACGTTGCCGCCCAGGCTGCCCACCCACAGTATGGCCGCCGTTGCGATGAGTATCAGGCACTGCTTGAGGTACTTGCTTCTCGGCGTGGAGGAGCTCAGGAAGATGAAGGCGATGGCCATTATGAGGCCCAGGTTGGCCGTGACCGAGCCTATGGCGTTGCCCACGGCCATGTCGTTCTTGCCCGCAAGGCTGGCCATTACGGACACTATCATTTCGGGCAGCGTCGTGGCGATGCTCACTATGGTCGCGCCGATGATGAAGGGCGGTATGTTGGCCGCCCGGGCTATCCAGCTGGCGGAATCGACGAACCAGTCGCCGCCCTTGACCACCAGCACTATGCCCACCGCGAACAGGAGAACGGATATCCAGATGCTCATAAAAAAACCTCCGTATTTGCTTTTGCAAAAACAGAGGCATTAAAAAAGACCATCTGCCTTTGCAGATAAGTCTTGTCATTTAATGTAAAACCAGAAGGATGACCTTCAGCATGTTGACTTTACACCGCTTGCGCGCTGACTACTCCCTTATGCGAGGGCATTGTAACATATCCGGCGGCGCTTGTCAATACGTGGGAGCGCGCTGCGAAAAATTTACCTACATTATATATGCGCGCTCCGGCGCGCCGCGCGGACGCCTTGCGGGGCGCCCGCACGCGCGCGGAAGCATAAGCGCCTCCTGTGAGCCATGCGCGCATCACGGCGCGGTGAGCGCCTTGTGTACGGCCAGCACGTAGCTTATGCGCTCAAACGCCCTCATGCCGGGGCATTTGTCGCCGATTATCGAGGTCTGTATGGCCTCGGGGGAAAGCTCCTCGTATATCAGGAAGCCGTGGGCCTCCAGGAGCCTGGTCAGCTCCCGGCGGGAGAAGCAGGACTTCATGGGCTCGCCGCTGGAGCAGGCCAGCGCGATGAGCTTTTGCACGCGCGGCTCCGGCGCGTCGAAGAAGCCGCTGCCCGCGCAGTCGAATACCAGTGAGCTGCCGTCGGCGCACAGTGAAGCCAGCTCGGCAAGGAACGCGTCTATCTGCTCACGGGTCAGGTAGTAGCTCACCCCCAGCCAGGAGAAGAAGGTCTTTTTCGCCGGGTCGAAGCCGGCATCCAGCAGCCGCTCCCGCAGGCTGTCCTGCGCAAAGTCGACCGGAACGAAGCGGAGGTTGTCGGGCAGAGGCCAGCCCGCGCGCTCTATGCGCGCCAGCTTGTCCCGCTGCGTTAGGGGATGGTCCACCTCGAACACCGTGCGCCCGCCGGAAAAGCCGGTGCTGCGGAACGCGAAGGTGTCCAGCCCCGCGCCCAGTATCACGTACTGAAGCGTGCCGGTCGCCCGGGCCACCGCGAGCGCGCGCTCGCAGTAGGCGGCCCGGCACAGGGGCGTGGGCGCGATGTGCTCGTTCACTATGCGCCGCACGATGGCCTCGTCGTCGCCCTCGGCGTCCGGCGCGAAGAAGTCCCGGCCCTTGAGTATGCTGCTGCGGATAAAGGCAAATTCGTCGTCGCTGAACAGCTCGCGCGCCCGCTCGTCGCGGAACACGGGCGTCCTTTCATTCAGGCAGTGGTATGCCCGGCCAAAGGCGGACATGAGCGCGGTCATGCTGCCGGATTCGTTCATGGCGTTTCCTCCTTTATATAGCGCGCCCCTGTACGCCTGCGCGGCGGCAAGGGCGGCTGCGTCGGATGCGGGCTGCAGGGGGTAAAAGCGTCGCTCGCGGCGAAAGCGCCCCGGAGCGCAGCGATATGCCGCGCGGAACGCGGCGGAGAACGCCTGCTGGCTCTCGTAGCCGCAGGCCAGGGCGATGTCCAGTATGGGCGCGCGGGTGGACGTAAGCAGGCGCGCGGCCCGGGTCAGCCGGCGGCGCAGCGCGTATTCGCTCAGCGGCAGCCCCGTGGCCTCCGCAAAGGCGTGCTGCAGGTGGTACTTGGAATAGTGCAGCGCCTGGGCCAGGGCGTCCGTGCCGTCCCCGGGATGGGCCTCCAGATGGCCGAGTATGCGCGCTGCCAGTTCGTATGCGGCCATGCGGCGCTCGCCTCCCTTCCTCGATATGATTATACCAGAACCTGCCCTTGACAGTTTTAAGATATACTGCGGTTTTCATATTTTGTGCGGCGGGGGAGGGCGGGGGTTGAACTGCGGCGGGCATTGACGTATAATATAATAAGTAGAATTATGCGCAGTGCAG
This sequence comes from Candidatus Fimadaptatus sp., assembly GCA_051883635.1. Classification (GTDB taxonomy): domain Bacteria; phylum Bacillota; class Clostridia; order Christensenellales; family Aristaeellaceae; genus Fimadaptatus. Next base: position 16,740 of record JBJEUC010000108.1, on the reverse strand, counting down.
GCGCGCATGTGCGGTGGAGGCGAAGTATGCTCAAGGTCACTTTGTTGGGTACGGGCGGCATGATGCCGCTCAGGACGCGCGCGCTGGCCAGCGCCATGCTCAGCTGCGAGGGCCGCAACCTGCTGATAGACTGCGGCGAGGGCACGCAGGTGCAGATACGCGAATGCGGCTACACGTTCAAGCCCATAGACGGGCTGCTCATCACCCACTTCCACGGCGACCATGTGAGCGGGCTGCCGGGCCTGTTGCTGTCCATGGGCAATCAGGGCCGGGAGGAGCCGCTCACGATAGCCGGGCCGTGTGGAGTAAGGCGCGTGGTGGACGCGCTGCGCGTGATAGCGCCCGGGCTGCCGTTTGCGATAGAGTTCATCGAGATAGACGTATCCGCACCCCGGAGCTTTGAATGCGCCGGGCTGCACATAGAGCCGTTCGCGCTGCGCCACGGCATGCCCTGCCTGGGCTACGCTGTGGAGCTCAAGCGGGCGGGGCGCTTTCAGCCCGAGCGCGCGCGGGAGCTGGGCGTGCCGCTCAGGCTCTGGAGCGTTTTGCAGCGCCAGCCGCAGGCCGAGCTGGACGGGCGCGTCTATACTCAGGACATGGTGCTCACGCCGCCGCGCCGGGGCATCCGCGTGGTGTACGCGACCGACACGCGCCCGACGCCCGCGATAGCCGCGGCGGCGCGCGACTGCGACCTGATGATATGCGAGGGCATGTACGGCGACCCGGAGAAGCTCCCGCGCGCGCGGGAGGCGGGCCACATGATGATGGGCGAGGGCGCGCGCATAGCCGCCGAGGCCGGCGCGCGCCGGCTGTGGTTCACACATTACAGCCCGGCCATGCCCGACCCCGAGCGGTGGCTGGAGAGCGCGCAGGCGGTGTTTGCGGGGGCGCAGCTGGGCTGCGACGGCATGAGCATCGACCTGCCCTTCCTGGACGAGGCGGACGTCAATTAACACGGGCCGCGTTTACACCCCGGAACGGGCGCACTATAATGGGGCTTGAGCCTGCGGCGGCGCAGGGTACGGGGCCGGATGGAGGAGAGCCGATGGAGGGTCGCAAGGTGTCGGGCGCGGTGATAAGGCGGCTGCCCGGCTATTACCGGTATTTGTCCCGGCTGGAGGACGAGGGCGTGATGCGCATCTCCTCCCGGGAGCTGGGCGAGCAGATGGGGCTGACGGCTTCCCAGATAAGGCAGGACATGAACTGCTTCGGCGGCTTTGGCCAGCAGGGCTACGGCTACAACGTGCCGGAGCTCAGGCGGCGCATGGGCGAGATACTGGGCCTTGACCGCCTGTACAGCATGGCCATAGTGGGCGCGGGCAAGATGGGCCGGGCCATACTGGGCTACGACGGCTTCAGGGAGATGGGCTTTCACACGGTGGCGCTGTTTGACAACGACCCGGCGCTGATAGGCAGCACCGTGCGCGGCATAGCCGTGAGCGACGTGAGAGATATGGCCTATGTTCTTACGCGCACGCCCGCCGACATAGGCGTGGTGGCCGTGCCCGAGGAGGCCGCGCAGCGCGTGTGCGACGGACTGCGGGCCTGCGGGGTGCGCGCGATATGGAACTTCGCGCCCCTGGACCTGGACGCGGGGCCGGGCGCGGCGGTGGGCAATGTACATCTGAGCGACAGCCTGATGGTGCTGGCGTATGCGCTGGGGCACATGGACGCGCAGTGACGGCGTTTTTCTGCCGAATTGCCACATTACCGCCACAGTTAGTGCGGAACCATGACTTGACCCTATGCGTCATATAGGTATAATGGAAAATGATGCCGGCATACGGGCGGCATCGCGTGAGCGGGCGCTTTACCGTACAAAGGAGACAGAGTATGGATTATCAGGATAACAACACCGCACCCCGGCGGCGCAGGCCGCCCCAGTCCGGCGCGGCGGGTTCCGCAAAAACGCAGGGCGGATCCGCGCAGGGAACGGCGCCGCGCATAAATGCGACTCCGGCGGGAGTACGCAAGGGAGAATACGCAGCGCGCGTGGGCGCACGCCGCACGGGCGGCGCTTCGGCGCCTGAGGTGCGCACGGCGGCGCGTCCGGCGGCCTCCGACCGGAGCCGTACCGGCGATTACCGCAGCCGCGTGCAGACGCGCTCCGCGTCATCACCGGCGGGCAGGAGCGGCGCGCCGGTATCGGTGAGCGTGCGGCCCGCGCGGCCCTCCGCGTCAAAGAGCTCCGGCGGGCAGACCCGGCCCCGCACCGCGCCCCGCAGTCAGGGCGCGGGCGTGCGCCATACCAGGCGCCCGCGCAATCCGCGCTGGGCGACCGCGCTGATATGCGTATGCGCGGTGACGCTGCTGGGCGTGGGCTATGTGGGCTTCAACGAAGTGGGCAACTACATGGACTACCTGAACAAGTGCGCCGAGCTGGAGCAGGACAGCTTCTACCAGGGCATAACGCTCGAGGGCGAACCGCTGGGCGGGCTGACGCTGCTGGAGGCCGTGGACAGGTTCCAGAAGAAGATAAGCAACGTGGCCGCGACCACCTCCATCACCATAACCGCGCGCGGCAAGACCTACACGCTGGACTCCTCCAACGTGCAGATGAGCACCAACCTGCAATCGACGCTGTCGCTGGCGTATTCGACGGGCCGCAGCGGCTCGTTCGAGGAGCGCTACGCCCAGCTCGAGCAGCTCAAGTCCACCGGCAAGGACTTCACGCTCAACCGCGGCTGGAACGAGGAGACGCTGCGCGCCAAGATAGCCGAGATAGCGGCGGACGTTTACGTAAAGGGCCAGGACGCCGACGTGGACAGCTTTGACCCCGATACCGGCAAGTTCACCTTCATCAGCGAGGTCACGGGGTACGAGCTGGATACCGATGACCTGTACAGCCAGATAACCCAGGCCATAGCCAACGGCAACGTTACGGCCAATATCGAGGCCAAGGTGATAGAGGTAGTGCCCGAGCATAGCGTCGAGTACATGCAGGAGCACTTCGGGCGCATATCCTTTGCGCAGACCGAGACCACCAGCAGCGCGGACCGCAACACCAACATACAGCTGGCGGCGGCGGAGTTCAACGGCATGCGCGTTGAGCCCGGCCAGACCGTGTCCTTCAACGAGACCACCGGCGAGCGCACCGCAGCCAAGGGCTACCGCGACGCGGGCGCGTATTCGGGCGGCGTGCTGGTGCTGGAGCCGGGCGGAGGCGTGTGCCAGGTGTCGACCACGCTGTACAACGCCGTGGCCAAGGCGGATCTGGAGATAGTGGCCCGCTCGCCGCACTCGCGCGTGTCCAACTACGTGGGCATCGGCCTGGACGCGGCGGTCAACTGGCCCTCGCAGGACTTCGCCTTCAAGAACAACACGGAGTATCCCATATTCATAGTGTCCAGCTTCTCTGACCGCAAGCTCACCTTCAAGATATACGGCAAGCAGATGGACGACGGCGAATACATAATGCTGGAGAGCGAAAAGACCGAAACGATACCGGCCATCGACGAGGTAGTGGAGAAGTACGATTCCACGATACCCGCAGGCCAGCAGACCACCGAGAAGGCGCGCGAGGGCGCCAAGGCGGTGTCCTACAAGGTGTACTACAATGCCGACGGCAAGGAGATAGGGCGCGAGGTGCTGGCCAACAGCACGTATCCCGCCTCCAAGACCATAATCCGCATAGGCACGGGCACCTGACGCGGTGTGTCCGTAACAGGGTGGCGGGGGAGTATCTCCCCCGCCACTGCGTTTCGCCCAAGCGACGATGTCGCTTGGGCGAATTTTGCGCTCGCTCACTGATCGGGCGGCAGGCCGCCCTCCCGCTCGTTCGCTCGCGATAGGAAGCAATTTCTTCTCCGTTGGCAAGCATCCCTGCGAAGAAATTGCCGCGAACCCGGCGTACGCGCCGCCGGGTTCGATTTGGATGCGAGAGGGCTTGCGGGCCCTCTCACGCTCTTGCGGAGCCTATTCGACAGACGATGCGGCCGGTCCATCCCGAACGGATGGGCCGGCCGCATTGCTTTGCCCGGAGTGCGCGCATCCGCGCGGAGTGAGCATGTATTTAACCTGAAGGGACGGTCATATGCGCGTTTGCAAATGCATAATTAACAATATACGGTACCGGAAGGCCTTTTTAACATTAACTGTGGTATAAAAACTCCAAATAGTACCGTATAATCAAAAAATATTTCGTTTTATATTGACAGAACAGGGCGGATTGTGTATCATATGGGTAAAGCGGCGGCGGTCATGCGCGCCGCACCGAAACAATTTGCTGCATCGGAGGTAGGAACAATGAGCCAAAGAAATGCGGGCGCAACGTTGGGCGGAGATCGCGCACGCCTGGGGACGTTCAGATACACGCTCAAGCGCATAAGCAGGCACTGGCAGCTCTATCTTGTGCTGCTGATACCTGTGGCGCTGCTGATAATCTTTTCGTATGGCCCCATGTACGGCGTGCAGATAGCCTTCAAGGACTTCAAGGTGCGCCAGGGCATTTGGGGCAGCAAATGGGTCGGCATGAAGCATTTTGAGAACTTCTGGGGCACGTACAACTTCAACCGACTGATAATCAACACCCTTACGCTGAGCGTGTATTCGCTGCTGGCGGGCTTCCCGATACCGATACTGCTGGCGCTCATGCTCAACGAATGCGGCAATATCAAGTTCAAAAAGACCGTGCAGATGATCACCTACGCGCCGCACTTCATATCGACCGTCGTCATGTGCTCGATAGTGCTGCTGGTGGTCACCTCCGCCAAGAACGGCATACTCAACAACCTCCTGCAGGCGCTGGGCGCGACGGAGCGCATAGACTTCATCGCCAAGCCCAACTACTTCGCCCATATCTACGTCTGGTCGGGCGTATGGCAGGGCATGGGCTATTCGTCGATAATCTACATAGCCGCCCTCTCGGGCATAGACCCCTCGCTGCATGAAGCGGCGGTGGTGGACGGCGCCTCCAAGCTGCGCCGCGTGTGGCATATCGACCTGCCCGGCATAATGCCCACGATAACCATACTGCTGATACTGAACGTCGGTTCGCTCATGAACGTCGGCTACGAAAAGGTGCTGCTGCTGCAGAACGACCTCAACAAGTCGGCCTCGGACATAATCGCGACCTACGTTTACCGCGTGGGCCTGGAGCAGGCGCAGTACAGCTACTCCGCCGCCGTGGGCCTGTTCAACTCGGTGGTCAATACCATACTGCTGGTAACGGTCAACTTCATAACCAAGAAACTTGGCGAGACGTCGCTGTTCTGATGGGAGGCAAGGAAAATGGCTCAAAGCGCTGTAAAGCATAGGAAAAACAGCCACATTCACCTGTCAGTTGGCGACAGGGCGTTCGTAATAGCGAATTACAGTCTGCTTACGATTATAATGCTGATAGTGCTGTATCCGCTCGTGTACATAGTCAGCTGCTCGTTCTCCTCTCCGGCGGCAGTCACCGGCGGCGCGGTATGGCTCTACCCGGTGGACTTCTCGCTGATAGGCTACGAGACGGTGTTCAAAAACAGCGAGATAATCCCCAGCTTCTGGAACGCGGTCATAATCACCGTGTTCGGCACGATAATCAACGTCGTCTGCACCATAATGGCCGCATACCCGCTGGCGCGCAAGTCGCTCTACGGGCGCGGGCTCATAACGGGCCTGTTCGCCTTTACGATGCTGTTCAACGGCGGCCTTATCCCCACCTTCCTCATCGTCAAGCAGTTCGGCCTGTACAACTCGTACTTCGCGCTGTGGCTGCCGGGCGCGGTGAGCGTGTACAACATGGTCGTGGCGCGCACGTTCTTCCAGACCAACATCCCGGAGGAGCTGTATGAGGCCGGCGAGCTGGACGGCTGCTCGGATATCAAGTTCATGCTGCGCATAGCGCTGCCGCTGTCCGTGCCGATAATCGCCGTGCTGGTAATGTTCTACGCGGTGGGTCACTGGAACGGCTACTTCGGCGCCCTGATATACCTCAAGGACAAGGACAAGTTCCCGCTGCAGATAATCCTGCGCAACATACTTATCGAGAACCGCATGGACGACGCCAACATGATGGTCGACGTCGAGGCCATGTCCCGCAAGCAGGGCCTGAGCGAGCTGCTCAAGTATTCGCTGATAGTCATCGGCTCCCTGCCCATGATGATACTGTATCCCTTCGTTCAGAAGCACTTCGTAAAGGGCGTCATGATAGGCGCACTGAAGGGCTGATATCGGTTGAACGCGCCCTGCGCTCCGCCGCTGGGGATTCGAGGCGGGACGCAGGGGTTCAATAATAGGTACCCAAATAAAGAAGGAGGTCCAACCATGAAAAAGGCATTTGCTCTGCTGGTCGCTGTCCTGATGATGCTCAGCTCCTCGGCACTGGCTTACACCGTGTCGGAGCCCGGCGTTATCCCGGTAGTGGACGAAGTGGTGGAATACACCATCTGCGCCCCTGACACTACCTACATCTGCGACCTCAACGAGAACACGCTGACCGCGTGGATCGCTGAGAAGACCAACGTACAGCTCCGTTTTGACGAGATACCCGATACCGAGTGGGACACCAAGGTCAACCTGCTCATAGCTTCCGATGAGCTGCCCGATGCGTTCATCTATGGCGGCTTCACCGCGGCTGAACTGGCCGACTTCGGCTCTCAGGGCGTGTTCATGGCCATGAACGACATCATCGAAGAGCATGGCTACTACACCAAGCAGGTGTTCGAGGAGCAGGATGCTCTGCCCGGCGCCTACACCGCGCTGGACGGCAACATGTACACCCTGCCGGACATCAACGAGTGCTATCACTGCTTCTACTCCATGCGCGCGTGGATAAACCAGACCTGGCTGGACAACCTGGGCCTGGCCTATCCGAACACCGTGGACGAGTTCGTTGAAGTGCTGCGCGCCTTCAAGGAGCAGGATGCCAACGGCAACGGCGACCCCAACGATGAGATACCGTTCTCCGGCGCGGGCAACGGCGGCTGGAACTCCACCATCTATCCGTTCCTGCTGAACTCCTTCCTGCACTATGACACCTCCAACCTGTCCGTGAAGGAAGACGGCACCGTCATCTTCACCCCCATACAGCCCGAGTTCAAGGCCGGCCTTGAGTGGATCGCCAGCCTGGTATCCGAGGGCCTGATCGAGAAGGAAGCCCTGACCCAGACCGCTGAGCAGCTGCTGACCAAGGGCTCCGGCGGCGACGTGTCCCAGCTGGGCGCCTTCACCTCCGCCTGCTGGTGGACCGGCGTTTCCCCTGACACCGGCGTTGGCTCCCGCTGCCGCGAGTACGTTGGCCTGAGCCCGCTGGAAGGCCCCGAGGGCGTGCGCATTTCCCCGTGGTCCGGCACCGGCTTCAACATGGGCAACTGCGTTATCACCACTGCCTGCGAGGATCCGGTTCCGCTGTTCAAGATGTTTGACTACATGCTGAGCCCCGAGGGCACCCTGCGCGCCAACATCGGCGAAGAGGGCGTGGACTACTATCCGGCCGACGAAGGCAAGCTCGGCATCAACGGCAAGCCCTCCCTGTACAACCCGATCCCCTCGGCCGTCAAGGGCGGCAGCGGCGGCGAAGAGTCCAAGACCGCTATGCCCAACGTGTTCCCGACCAACCGCACCAGCGACTTCCGTCTGGGCGAGCAGGCCGACTATGACGATCCCGAGACCCAGTGGCTGCAGGAGCCGCGCCTCTACAACGAGTCCGCGAAGTACTTCGCGCCCTATGCTGACGAGAGCATGCGCTATCCGTCTGCTGTCAACCTGACCGCTGAGGAAGCTGAGCAGATCAACTTCATGAGCACCCAGATCAACGACTACGTGAAGGAGAACATCGTGCTGTTCCTGGCCGGTGAGAAGTCCTTCGAGTCCGATTGGGATGCCTTCATCGCTGAGTTTGACAACCTCAACCTCACCGAGTACATGGAGCTGCGTCAGATGGCTTACACCCGCCAGTACGGCGCTGAATAAGCACATTTGATGAGGAGCCGTCCGAAAGGACGGCTCTTTTTTTCGCTCAAACGACTGCGTCGTTTGAGCGAGTTATGCACTCGCTCACTGGTCGGGCGGCAGGCCGCCCTCCCGGCCGTTCGCTCGCGATAGGAAGCAATTTCTTCTCCGGGGGGCAAGCTCCCCTCCGAAGAAATTGCTGCGTTTCCGCCGTACACGCCGGCGGAAACGAATGAATGCGAGAGGGCTGCGGCCCTCTCGCGCTCTCCCGGGAGGGGACGGGAAAGGGGACGGCGGGTGCGGCTCCTTTATGATGCGGGCAGAATGTGCATATGCGGCGGTCAATATTGGCGAAATAGCACCTTGACAGCGGCCTTGCGTGACTTATATAATCAGACGCGAGGGCCCCCTGCGGGCAGTCTATCCGGAAGGGAGAAAGGCAAATGGCCAACAACAAGGTATCGGTGGACGAAGCTGTACTGGAAAGCGCGACCGAGCGCGCGGCGGGCGACCGCAATACGCCCGAGATGCTGGAATGGCTCAAGGACGCGGGCCTGGGCCTGTTTATACACTGGTCGGTGGACGTGCAGCTGGGCTGCGTTATAAGCCACACGCTGGTGGGCGCGTCGCGCGACTACTGCGAGCGCTACTACTCCGAGCTGCCGCGCACGTTTGACCCCGAGGACTGGGACCCCGAGCGGGTGGCGCGGCTGGCGCGCATATCGGGCGCGCAGTACGCCGTGTTCACCACCAAGCACCATAGCGGCTTTTGCATGTGGGACACGGCGACCACGCCCTTCAACGTGATGAACACGCCCTACGGCCGCGACATAGTGCGCGGCTATGTGGATGCCTTCCGCAGGCAGGGGCTGAAGGTGGGCTTCTACTATTCGCCCGAGGACTTCCGCTTCCTGTACGACAACGGCCTGACCATAACCCGCACCCCCGTGGAGCCCTATCCGCCCGAGGTCATGCGCAGGTACCGCGAGTATCTCACGGCGCAGATGACCGAGCTGATGACGCGGTTCGGCCCCATAGACCTGATATTCTTCGACGGCGGCGAGGCCATGCGCGACGAGAGCGGCGAGAGCCTGCAGGAGCTGTGCCGGCGGCTGGCCTGGGACATGCAGCCCGGCATACTGGTCACGCGCGGCGCCATCAAGACGCCCGAGCAGCAGCTGCCCGGCGTGGGCATGAGCGAGACCTGGGAGGCCTGCATAACCATGTCCAGCGCCTGGGGGTATCAGCCCACCAACGAGATATACAAGACCGGCGCGCACCTGATAGACATACTGATGACCACGCGCTCGCTGGGCGGCACGCTGCTGCTCAACATCGGCCCCGACGCCAACGGCGCGATATGCGCGCAGCAGGAGGGGCTGCTGCGCGAGCTGGGCCTGTGGAACTTCATCAACCGCGACGCGCTGCTGGGCGTGCGCCCGTGGATACTGGCGCGCGAGGGCGAACTCATACTGCTGGCGGACAAGGCGGGCGACACGATCTACGCGGTCGTGACCGGGCATAAGGACTGGAACCGGGGCGAGCGGCGGGAGTTTGTGATACGCTCCGCGCGGGCGACCGGGCTCAGCCGCGCCGATGTGCTGGGCGCATCGGGCGAGCTGACCGAGTACCGCCCCGACATAGACGCAGCCAGCTACATCGAGCAGCGCGCCGACGGGCTGCATGTGTCGGTGCTGAAGGCGCAGCGCATATACTGCGGATTGCAGTGGCCCAACCCGCCCGTGATACGCATAACGCATGTCGAAAGGGCGTTCGTGCCCATGGAGGTGCATACCGGCGAGGACGCGCCCGAGCAGGGCGAGGGAACCGTCACGCTGCGCGCCGACGTGTGCAGCCTGGGCAGCTTTGAGCGTGCGCGCGCGTACTTCGAGTGGCGCAGGTATCCGGGCTTTGCGATGGCCTCCTATGACGAGGGCTGGCAGGCGACTGCGGGCGTCGAGGTGGCGCAGCCGGGCTGCGTGAGCGAGGAGCTGCACGGGCTGGAGCGCGGAGTCACGTATCAGTACCGCGCGGTGATAGCAAACGACATGAACCGCATGCAGGGCGAAAACGCGCTGTTTGTCATGGAATAATGAACGGAGGTAACTGCCATGGATGTCAATGAAATAATGAAGCAAAAGAACATAACCCTGCCCGAGCCGCCGCCTAAAGGCGGAGTGTACGCGCCCTGCCGCATAGTGGGCGATCTGGCCTTCATATCGGGCTGCGGCTGCATAATAGGCGACATGACCGCCGCGGGCAAGCTGGGCCGCGACTACACGCTGGAGCAGGGCCAGGAGTTCGCGCGCAACAGCATGCTCAACGTGCTGGCGGTGCTGAAGCGCGAGATAGGCGACCTCAACCGCGTGCGCAGCGTGGTAAAGCTGCTGGTGTTCGTGGCCAGCGACGACGAGTTCTATCAGCAGCCGCAGGTGGCCAACGGCGCGTCGGCGCTGCTGGGCGAGCTGTTTGGCCAGGAGATGGGCATACCCGCCCGCTCGGCCATAGGCGTGAACGTGCTGCCGGGCAATCTGCCGGTGGAGATAGAGGCAATATTCGAGATAGCGTAAGCGCTTTACAGGAGCAGTTCCAATGATAACATGCATACGCGACGGGCTGATATATGACGGCACGCTGGCCGCGCCCATAAGGGGCGACGTGTGGGTGGACGGCGAAAGGATACTGGCCGTGGGCGCAGCCCCCGACGGACTGCGCGCGGAGCAGGTGGTGGAGGCGCGCGGGCGCGTGGTGTGCCCCGCGTTCGTGGACATACACCGGCATACCGACGTCAAGCCCTTCACCGACTGGAGCGCCGAGGCCGAGCTGCGCCAGGGCATCGCCACGACCGTGGCGGGCAACTGCGGCATATCGATGACCCCGGCCAGCCCGGAGCACGCCCGGGAGCAGTACGCCTTTGACGAGCCGGTGCTGGGGCCCATGTGCGCGGACGCGCCCATGACCTACCCGGACTACATGCGCGCGCTGGAGGCCCGGCCGCTGCCCCTCAACATGGCGGCGATGATAGGCACGGGCTCGGTGCGCATAAGCCTGAAGGGCTTTGGCTCCGCGCCCTTCACACCCGACGAGATGGCAAGGGCCCAAGGGCTTATAGCGCAGGCGCTGGACGCGGGCGCGCCGGGCATTTCGCTGGGCATAATGTACCTGCCCGAATGCTACGGCACCACCGAGGAGTTCGGCCGCATGCTCCGGCCCGTGGGCGAGCGCGGCTCCATAATAACGACGCATATACGCGGCGAGGGCGACAGCATGGTGCGCAGCGTGGCCGAGGTGATAGAGATAGCCCGCCGCGCCGGGTGCGCGCTGGAGATAAGCCACTTCAAGGGCTGCGGCGTGCGCAACTGGCGGCGCAGCGTACACGAGGCCATCGCGCTGATAGAGGAGGCGCGCGCCTCCGGCCAGCGGGTGTACTGCGACTTCTACCCCTACGAGGGCGGCTCAACGGCGCTTACCACCATGCTGCCGCCCGCGTTCGTGGCCGGGGACATGGCCGGGGCGCTTGAGCGCCTGGGCACGCCGGAGGGCGTGGACGAGTTCCGCGCGGCGACCCGGCGCGAGTACGACGACTGGGACAACTTCGCCGTCACGCTGGGCTGGGAGCGGATACTGATTAGCGGCGTCACGCGGGAGGAGCATCGGGCCATGCTGGGCATGAACATGGTCGAGGCCGCCGCGCGGTTCGGCTACGCCGACGCCGAGGCGCTGGCGGCGCACCTGATGCACAGCGAGGCGGGCAGGACCGCGATAATCAACATGAGCATGTGCCAGGACGACATAGACACGATAGCGAAGCTGCCCTACTCGGCGGTGATATCCGACGCGATATACGCCGACACCGATACGCCGCACCCGCGCATGTACGGCGCGATGCCCAGGCTCCTGCGCCAGTACGTGCGGGAGCGCGGCGTACTCACAATGGAGCAGGCCATACACAAGATGACCCTCATGCCCGCGCAGCGCATGGGCCTTGCCGGCCGGGGCGAGCTGAAGGCCGGGGCCTATGCCGACATAGTCATGTTCGACCCGGCGCGCTTTAGCGACCACGCCACATTTGCCGACCCGGCGCGGCCGGCCACGGGGCTGGACATGCTGATGATAAACGGCCGCGTGGCCGTCAGGGACGACGTCGTGCTGCTGCGCGACGCCGGGCGCTGCCTGAGACGGCAATACGGTACGAATACACATTGACACGACCGGAGGAAAGCGATATGAATGCACTTGAACAGGCTATGCTTTATCAGAGCCCGGAAAAGCTGCCGGTGGGGGTAAGCCTGCTGCCGGCGACCTGGGGCCGCTACGGCGACGAGCTCACGCAGCTGTGCCGCCGCTATCCCGAGCTTTTTGGCGAGGTCTCCGCGGACGCGGCGATAAGCTACTACACTCCGCCCTCCTACCACGCGGGCTCCTTCACTGACCCCTGGGGCTGCGTGTGGTCCAACGTGCGCGAGGGCTACGAATCGATAGTGACCGGCCATCCGCTGGCCCGGCGCGAGGACGTGCGCACCTTCCATGCGCCCCAAGAGGACTGCGGCCTGCCGCACGGCTTCATGTTCCTGCGGCTGACCGACCTGCGCGGGTTTGAGGAGATGATGGTCGACTTTGCCGAGGAGCCGCCCGAGCTGCAGCTGCTGATAGACATAGTGCGCGACTACAACGTGCGGCAGATGAAGCTCATCGCCGCCCGCACGCAGGGCGACATAGTCTACGTGGGCGACGACAACGGCATGCAGGATTCGCTGCCTATAAGCCCGGCCAAGTGGCGCAAGTACCTGGCCCCGGCGTACAAGGCCATATACGACGAGGCCCACGCGGCGGGCAAGCTGGTCTACATGCATACCGACGGCTGCATATACGAGGTCATGCCCGACATGCAGCAGGCCGGCGCCAACATGATAAACCCGCAGATACGCGCCAACGGACTGGACAACCTCGTGCGCGTGTGCAAGGGGCGCATTCCGATAAACCTCGACCTGGACCGGCAGCTGTTCCCCTTCGCCCGGCCCGAGCAGATTCGCGAGCACATCCGGGAATGCGTGCGCGCGCTGTACCTGCCCGAGGGCGGCCTGGGCCTTACGGCCGAGTGCGGCGCGGACGTGCCGCTGGAGAACATAGACATGATATGCCGCACGCTCCTGGAGGTGCGCGACTACAAGGGCTGAACCGTCAAGGAGGAAGGGCGCAATGTGGGACGAGAGCGCATACCGGCTGGCGGACGAGCGTGAGCTCACCTCGCCTTCGCTCATATACTATCCCGACGTTATCCGGCGCAATACCGAGCGCGCCATCGAGCTGGCGGGCGGGGCAGGCAGGCTCTGGCCGCACGTTAAGTCGCACAAGCTGACCGAGCTCATCGCCATGCAGCGCGCGCTGGGCATAGACCGCTTCAAGTGCGCCACGCTCGCCGAGCTGCGCATGACGGCCGGCTGCGGCGCGGCGCATGCGCTGCTGGCCTATCCGCTGGTGGGGCCGAACATCGGCCTGTTCCTGGACGCGGTGAGCGCCTATCCCGATACGCATATGTACGCGCTGGCCGATTCGCTCCCGGCGCTGAGGGCGCTGGACGCAGCCTGCGCCGCGCGCGGGCTGCGCGTGGACTGGCTGTGCGACGTGAACATGGGCATGGACCGCACCGGCGTGCCGACCGGGGAGCTGGCCGCGTTCTGCCGGGAGGCGGCGCGCCTTGAGCACGTGAAGCTGGTGGGGCTGCACTGCTACGACGGGCACAATCATCAGCACGACGCCGATGAGCGCGCCCGCGCGGTCGACGGCCAGATGGCCGCAGTGGAGCGCGCGCGCGCGGAGCTGAGCGCGCAGGGCGTGGATACGCCGCTGGTGATAGCGGGCGGCTCGCCTTCGTTTGCCTGCCATGCGCGGCGCGAGGGCGTGTTCCTGTCGCCGGGCACGGTGTTCCTGTGGGACTGGGGCTATGCCTCGGCCTATCCGGAGCTGCCGTTTGAGCCGGGCGCGGCGCTGCTTACCCGCGTGGTGAGCCATCCGGCGGCGGATACGTTCACGCTGGACCTGGGCTACAAGGCCATCGCCTCGGACAGCGCGGGGGAGCGCGGCGTGCTGCTGGGCTGCCCGCACGCGCATCCGCTGTTTCAGAGCGAGGAGCACTGGACATGGCGCATGGAGCCGGGCCACGAGCGCCCGGAGATAGGCCACGAGCTGTACGTGATACCCACGCACATCTGCCCCACGACGGCGCTGCACAGCGCGGTGCGCGTGGCGCGCGGGGGACGCACGGTGGGCGCATGGCGCGTGGCGGCGCGCGACCGGACGTAGCCGCCGCACAGGCCACGCGGGTGGACTTGCCCGGCGGCGGGCATATGGTCAGCATTTCAGAGCGCGGAAGGGTCAACGCCCTTTCGCGCTTCGAGCGTAACCGGAAGCGCGCCCCGGGCCAGGGAGCCTGCGGGCGCATGGCCGAGGGCAGCACATGATGGGCGGGGCAAGGGAATATCCGGCAGCGGACGGCCCCGGATGAATGGTCTGCGGCCGGAGCAGAACTGAAGCAGCTGGGCGTGCCGGAGATGCGGCACGCGCATGAAGCCATGACGGTGATACGGAGCGTTTCGCCGGGATGAGGATGGCGCTGTGCGAGGGACTGGAGGTGGCGGGAGGTGGTAGGCAGGGGTGCCGGTGTGGACGAGCGCTGCTCGCCGACGGCGGGCAAGCTGGCCGGGTACGCCTGCCAGGCATGTCAGGGCGCGCTGCGTCCCCGGGCAGGGCGACAATGCTAAAGTATAATTGTGTATGCTTTGGGATCGGCAGAATGGATAGGAATGGGTGAAATGAATCCACTGCGCGCGGATGACAACGCGATACGGCTGCTGAGCGAGGACGGCCCGATGTCCCACATACGCGGCATATGCATTACGCGCGACGGGGACTGAACTGCTTATCCGCCCTTCGCGCACTGCGCCGCCCAAATGGGGCAATGGGGCGAGAATGCGGCAGTCTAATTTGGGGATTGACAGAACGGGCCGGAATGAGTAAAATAACTCTCTTAAGCATTGGTACCCCTGCGCGCGGATGACAACGCGAGGGGCTGCTGAGCGAGGACGGCCCGATGTCCCACATACGCGGCATATGCATTACGCGCGACGGGGACTGAACTGCTTATCCGCCCTTCGCGCACTGCGCCGCCCAAATGGGGCAATGGGGCGAGAATGCGGCAGTCTAATTTGGGGATTGACAGAACGGGCCGGAATGAGTAAAATAACTCTCTTAAGCATTGGTACCCCTGCGCGCGGGCGATGACGCGCGACGGGGACTGAGCTTGAGAGAAGGACGGTTGAGGCACAATGGCAAGGACGCAGATAGATCTTACGCGCGGCCCGATATTCCGCAAGCTGCTGCTGTTTTCGCTGCCCATACTGCTGGGCTCGATAGTTACTGAGTTCTACAATGTGGCCGATTCCATGATAGTGGGCCGCTTCATAGGCGCGCAGGCGCTGGCGGCGGTATCGGCCTGCAGCCCGTCCAGCAGCATAATCAACATGTTTCTGGTAGGCCTGCAGGTGGGTGCGAGCGTGGTGGTGGCGCAGAAGGTGGGCGCGCGCGATAGGGCGCACCTGGAGGACGCCGTGAACACCATAGCCTCGCTCACTCTGATATCGGCGCTGCTGCTGGCGGTGGGCGGTCTGGCGCTTACCCGCACGCTGCTGACCGCGCTCAATACCCCGGAGGAGATATACGACGACGCGGCGGTCTACATGAGCGTGATATTCATAGGCACGGCGGGCAACCTCACCTACAACGTGGGCAGCGGCGTGCTGCGCGGCATGGGCGATTCCACCTGGTCGTTCATATTCCTGGTGATGTGCGCGCTGCTCAACCTCGTGCTGGACATAGTGGCCGTGCGTGTGCTGGGCGCGGGCGTGGCGGGCGTGGCCGTCGCCACGGCGGTGTCACAGCTGCTGTCGGGGCTGGGCATGGTGATGCGCCTCAACCGCAGCGATTACGGCGCGCGGCTGCACCTGCGCTCGCTGCGCATAGTGCGCGCCGAGGCGCTGCTGCTGGCGGGCATAGCGCTGCCGGCGGCGGTGCAGAACGTGGGCAACGCGCTGGCCGCGCTGTTCATGCAGTCCTACGTCAACTTCTTCGGCGCGAACTTTGCCGCTGCCAACAATATCGTCAATCGCGTGGAGGCCTTTTCCGATATACCGATAATGGCGCTGACCTCCGCGCTCTGCACGTTCGTGGGCCAGAACATAGCCTGCGGGCGGCTCAGGCGCGTGTACAGGGGCATAAACGGCACCATAGCGCTGCTGTGCGGGCTGGGCGTGGTCATATGCGCGGTACTGATACTGTGCCGCGAGGCGCTGCCGCTGATGTTCACGGGCGACGCGGAGGTGTGCGGCTACGCCGCCGTGGGAATATTCATAATCAGCTTCGTGGCGATATACAACGGCATAGACCGCGCGCTGCTCAACGCCATGCGCGCCGTGGGGCGCTCGGTCGTGCCCATGATAACGGCCCAGTTCGGCTGCATGACCCGCATACTCTTCGGCTATCTGCTTGCGGTGCGCACGGGCGACTGGCGCGGCATATTCCTGGCCATGGCGCTGGCGACCTTCGCGCGCATGGCCGCTATCGCAGTCTACTACTACTGCATGGGCGGCAAGCGCGCGATAGAGCGCTATCCCGGGCAGCACGGGGTAAGCGTGGACGACGCGCTCACCTGACGGCAGGGGAAGCGCGGGAGGTCTCGGCGCGGAGAACGGCTTGTGCGGAGCGGAATACCTGTGTGAGCGCGGGAGGGCAGGGGCTTTCCCGCGCTCGATGCATTAGTGTCTTTAGACAGTTGAGCGAAGCGAAACAGGTAACCACCCGCTATGCGGG
>JBJEUC010000107.1:0-4950 GCA_051883635.1 Candidatus Fimadaptatus sp. | reverse complement strand
ACTCTAGGCTTTTAGCCTTTGTGCAAACCACCCGTTTGACGGGTGGTTTTGATTTGACTGAATCAGGCCGCATACAAGGGAGGAATGCGCAGATGAGGATATTGCTGATACATGGCCAGAACCACCGGGGCACTACCTGCAATATGGGCCGGATACTGGCGCAGCGCCTTATGGGGGAGGAGGGCGCTATGGAGGAGTTCTTCCTCCCGCGCGACCTGAACGGCTTTTGCCTGGGCTGCGGCCGCTGCATAGAGGACGAGGCGGCCTGCCCCTACTGGAAGTACAAGCAGCCCCTGCTCGCGGCCATGGAGCGCGCGGACGTGTTCATATTGACCACGCCCAACTACTGCCTTGCGCCCAGCGCCGCCATGAAGTCGTTTCTGGACATGTTCTTCGACCTGTGGATGGTGCATAGGCCCAAGGAGTGGATGTTCACAAAGCGCGCGGTAGTGCTGTCCGCGTCGGCGGGCGCGTCCTGCAAAAAGGCGCTGGGCACGGTGCGCGATTCGCTTGTCTACTGGGGCGTGCCCTGCATAAGGACGTATGGCCGGGCGGTGCAGGCGATGCGCTGGGAGGACGTGAAGCCCGAAACGAAGGCCCGCATAAGGGCCGATCTGGAGCGCCTCGCCCGCTCGCTCATGCGCCCCGCCGCGCCCCGGGCGGGCCTGAGGACGCGCGCGATATTCGGCATGATGCGCATGATGCACGCAAAGGGCTGGGACGCCTCGCCGGTGGAAGGGCAGTACTGGAAGGAGCAGGGCTGGCTGGGCGCGGCGCGCCCGTGGAAGCGCTGAGTCCGCGCGGGGGCGCGGCAACGCGAATTCTGTGAACGATATTATGCATTGCGGATAAAATGTTCGGCATAATGCGCTCGATTTTTGTAAAATGTTGCGCCCGGAGGGAATAATGCCGCCGCGTGACTTGTTATTTAACTCTGATGTGGCTATAATGAACCGTAGGCTTATCCGATTGAAAACTGCGCGAAAGAGGGAGTCACAAATGTACGATATAGGTTTTGTACCGGCCAAGTCGCTCAAGGCGAAGCCGACTGACGAAAGCAAACTGGGCTTTGGCCGCCTGTTTACCGACTATATGTTCATAATGAACTATAATCCCCAGGACGGCTGGAGCAATCCGCGCGTGCAGCCCTATCAGAACTTCGACATGGATCCGGCCTGCCTGGTGCTGCATTACGGCCAGACCATATTCGAGGGCATGAAGGCCTATCGCCGCGCCGACGGCGGCATACAGCTGTTCCGCCCGCGCGACAATTTCCGCCGCATGAACAAGTCCGCCGAGCGCCTGTGCATACCGCAGTTCGACGTGGAGATGGCCATGGACGGCCTCAAAAAGCTGCTCGAGGTCGAACAGGACTGGGTGCCGCACAGCGAGGGCGCGTCGCTCTACATTCGCCCCACCATCATAGCCACCGACGTGCGCCTGGGCGTGCACGCCTCCAACACCTATGCGTTCTATATAATCCTCTCGCCCTCGGGCGCGTACTATGCCAGCGGCCTGGATCCGGTGGGCATATACGTTGAGGACCAGTACGTGCGCGCCGTGCGCGGCGGCATGGGCTTTGCCAAGACCGCGGGCAACTACGCTGCGTCCATAAAGGCCGGCGAGGTCGCCGAGGAGAAGGGCTACGCGCAGGTGCTGTGGCTGGACGGCGTGGAGCACAAGTACGTGGAAGAGGTCGGCTCCATGAACATGATGTTCAAGATCGCCGGCAAGATAGTCACCCCCATGCTCAACGGCTCCATACTGGCCGGCATAACCCGCGATTCCATAATGACCCTGGCGCGCGATATGGGCATTGAGGTCGAGGAGCGCAAGGTCGCCATAAAGGAGATATTCGACGACGCGGCCAACGGCACGCTGGAGGAGGCCTTCGGCACCGGCACCGCGGCGGTGGTGAGCCCGGTCAAGTCGCTGTGCATGGACGGCCAGGAGATAACCATTGGCGACGGCAGCATCGGCGCGCTCACGCAGAAGCTGTACGATACGCTCACCGGCATACAGTACGGCCGCCTGCCCGATCCGCACGACTGGATCGTGAAGCTGTCCTGAAGCAGGGCTGCCGGGCGCAAGTGACGCACGGCCCCGTGCGGCGAAAATCGGTTGGTCTGAGCCACGCCCCACAGAAGGCGTGGCTCAGCTTTTGGCAAGGCCAGGGGAGCGCGTAAGGGCAAAGGGGCTTGCGGGATGCGGACTGCCCCGGCGGCGCGTGCGCCGGGGAAGCGCAATGTGCGCCGGCCACGCACACCATCGTATGCAGCCCGGAGGGCAAAGGAGGAAGGCAATGCGCGCACACATTATACCCGCTGCGGCCGACGGAATGCCGCTGGAGCGCTACATAAGGCGCGCCTATCCGCTCTGCGACGCAGCCATGCTCAGGCGCGCGCTGGCGCGGCGCGACTTCAAGCAGGACGGCAAGCGCCTGGGCAGCGCGGACGGCGTGCGCGGCGGGGCGGAGCTGAAGTGCTTTATCGCGGACGAATACCTGCTGGGCGGGCAGCTTCAGGTGCTGTACAGCGACGAGCGCCTTTGCGTGGTGGTCAAGCCCGCCGGGCTCACCTGCCAGCGCGACGCGCAGGGCATAGGCGAGGACACGCTCGAGAGCCGCGCGCGCGAGCTGCTGGGCGAGGCCTGGCTGGTTAACCGCCTGGATCACTTTACGGGCGGCGTGATGCCCATAGCCCGCGACGAGCGCCTGCGCGACGAGCTGATGGAGGCCTTCCGCGCGCACAGGGTCAAAAAGACGTATGTCTGTCAGGTGGTGGGCGCGCCCCCGACGCCCCGCGCGCGCCTTGTGCATTACGCGGTCAAGTCGGAGCGCGAGAGCCTGGTGCGCGTGTACGACGCGCCCCGCCCCGGCGCGCTGACGATGATACTGTCATATGAGACGCTGGAGGCGGGCGAGATATCGCGCCTGCGCGTCGGGTTGGAGACGGGGCGTACCCATCAGATACGCGCCCAGCTGAGCCATGTGGGGCTGCCGGTGCTGGGCGACGACAAGTACGGCGACCGCGCCGCCAACCGCCGCTGGGGCGCGCAGGCGCAGCGGCTGTTCTGCGAGCGCATAGCGTTTGAGACCGGCGCGTATGCGGGCAGGGAGTTTGAGTGCCCGCCGCCGTTCTGACGGCATTGCCCCGCGCACTTGACCCGATAAGCATATGCTGCGCCAGGAGATGGTGCTATAATCAGGCTGAATCCCGGGGAACGCGCAGGGGCCTGGGCCCAGGGGCGTTGGGCGGGCTGCGGTAGCATACGCGCCGGGGCGCTGGCCCTGCGCGGGAGAAGCGGCGGGCTCACCGGCCGCATGAGGAGGATAAGCGATGAACGGCGAACTGAGCTATGAGGCGCGGGCGCGCGGCGCGCTGGGCCGCGAGGACTTCCGGTTCTCGCACCGGCTGGGACAGAACTTCATATTGGACGACGCCGTGGTGGACGAGATAGCGGCCCGCTCGGGCGCGGAGAAGGGCGACGTGGTGCTGGAGATAGGCCCGGGCGCGGGCACGCTGACGGCGGCGCTGCGGCGGCGGGGCGCATATGTGCTGGCCGTCGAGGTGGATACGGGCCTTAAGCCAGTGCTGACCTCGCTGCTGGGCGGCGACGAGGGCGTGCATCTGCGCTTTGGCGACATACTGAAGTGCGACCTGAACGAGCTGCGCGCGGAGATGCTGGCGATGGGCGGCGGCGGGCGGCTGCTGGTGGCGGCCAACCTGCCCTATTACATAACCAGCGACGTGCTGACCCGCTTTGCGCGCAGCGGGGCGCGCTTCGACGCGCTCACCGTGATGGTGCAGCAGGAGGCCGCCGAGCGCATGATGGCCCGCCGGGGCAGCAAGCAGTACTGCCTGCTGAGCGCGCTGCTGGGCTGGGAGTATGCGCTGGAGGAGGTCATGCGCCTGCCCCGCACGCTGTTTACGCCCGCGCCGCACGTGGATTCGGCGCTGGTGCGGCTTGAGCCCCATGCCCAGCCGCCGGCGGAGGTGCGCGAGCGCGACATGCTGCTGCGCACGCTCTCGGCCGCGTTCCTGATGCGCCGCAAGACCATGCTCAACAACCTCTGCGCGGCGTTTTCGCTGAGCCGCGAGGAGGCGGCCGCCGCGCTGGACGAGGCGGGCCTTGCGCCCAACGTGCGCGGCGAGGCGCTGGATTACGCGCAGCTGGCGGCGCTGGCCAACGCGCTGAGCGCGCGGCGCGGGGACATTGGGACCACCGTGTGACTTTTCCGACAATTTTCTGAAATGTAGTTGATTCTTCATGTTGGGTGTTGTATGATTACAATGCTATCATGTGGATAGTAGGGTCTTACAACAGGGACTCTGATCGCGGCGTCTGTTACAGCCGACAGAATATAATGAAGGAGTGCATCGCGGATGGCTAACATCGATCTGAAGCAGTATGGCATTACCGGAACTACGGAAATCGTTTATAATCCTTCCTATGACGAGCTGTTTGAGGAAGAGACCAAGGCCGGTCTGGAAGGCTATGAAGTCGGCCAGGTCAGCGAGCTGGGCGCTGTCAACGTCATGACCGGCATTTACACGGGCCGTTCGCCCAAGGACAAGTTCATCGTCATGGACGATACCTCCCGTGACACCGTATGGTGGACCTCCGACGAGTACAAGAACGACAACCATCCCGCCAGCGTTGAGACCTGGAACGCGGTAAAGGATATCGCCAAGAAGGAGCTGTCCGGCAAGCGCCTGTTCGTCGTGGACGCCTTCTGCGGCGCCAACAAGGACACCCGTATGGCCATCCGCTTCATCATGGAGGTGGCGTGGCAGGCTCACTTCGTGACCAACATGTTCATCCGTCCCACCGAGGAGGAGCTGAAGGACTTCACCCCCGACTTCGTGGTCTACAACGCTTCCAAGGCCAAGGTTGAGAACTACAAGGAGCTGGGCCTCAATTCCGAGACCTGCGTGGCCTTCAACATCA